>JAAUPH010000004.1 GCA_012035435.1 Sphingopyxis sp.
AGAAGATCGACAGGAACTCGTTTACCGAGTTCAACCCAGAGAGCATCGCCAGCCGCATCCTGGGCATGGGCGATGTGCTGGAACTCGTGCGCCGCGCCGAGGAAATGTACGACGAGGAAGAGGCGATCAAACTCCAGAAGAAATGATGGAGAACAAATTCTCGCTGCAAGACTTCCTCGATCAGTTGCAGAAGATTCGGCGAATGGGGTCGATTACGCAGTTGTTGGGCATGATCCCCGGCATGAGCAAGATGCAGCTCCAGGGCCAGATCAACAACGAGGATATTGAAATCCGCATCAAAAAGGTGGAAGCGATTCTGCACTCGATGACGCGACAGGAACGGGAAACCCCCAAAGTGCTCGACAAAGGGCCGACGGCGTTCAATCGCAAGAAACGAATTGCCAAAGGCAGCGGCGTTGACGTGCGGGATGTGAATGAAGTTCTGGATCAGTACAAGCAGATGCAAAACTCATGGGAGAGCTGAAAAAAAGGCCGCTTCCCAAAAAATCCCCCGGTATGCCAACGCTGCCGGGTATGTAATCATCAACAGGAGCCAATAAAAACACATGGTTAAACTTCGCCTGGCCCGTATCGGCCTCAAGAAACAACCCGTCTATCGTATTGTTGCCATCGACGAACGCAATGCTCGTAATGGCAAGCCGATTGAAATTCTCGGCCAGTACAATCCGCGCACCCGCCCTTCAACGGAAATGCTCGATGAAGGGCGCGCCCTCTATTGGTTGAGCGTTGGCGCACAGCCGAGCGTCAACTATCAATCCGACGCTCCGCACGGCGACACGCCCATACGGTTGCTGAACGAAGCCGCTAACCGGATCGGGGCGGGCGAGATTAAGCTGGCTGCGGTGGTTGGTGCCGAGGCGCTGCGCACTGCAGCGGGGCGCGCGGCCAAGGCGGCAAGCGGCGAGGATAAAAGCTATAGCGCCATCCGCAAGGTGGCGACGCGGCAGGAGCCCAATTTTGCGCAGGCGCATGGACTGGTCGCGCCGGTTGACGTTTATCCGCTGTATGAAAATGCGGGGCGGGCGGCCTATGGCCAGACATTGGCCGAGGCGCAGTCAGAGAGTGCGGCGATCTGGTCGCAGATGAGCCAAGTTGCGGCGACCAATGACGCGTCCTGGATCCGTAAAGCGGTAGCGCCGGAAATGGTGCTGGCAAGCGGCGAAGGAAACCGCCCGATCGCGTTCCCCTATAACAAGCTGATGGTTGCCAATAGCTCGGTCAATCAGGGCGCGGGGTTCATTGTCGCGAGCCTGGCCGAAGCGCGCCGCCGCGGCGTGCCCGAAGACCGCATCATTTATGTCGGCATGGGTGCCGCGGCGAAGGAGTCAGGCAGCATATTGAAGCGCGACCGCTATGACCGGTCGGTGAGCATGGACACCAGCATCCACCGGACGCTGGAACTGAACCAGATGACGGCAGCAGATTTCGATTTCGCTGAACTGTACAGCTGCTTTCCGTGCGTCCCCAAAATGGCGCGGCGGACGCTGGGCTGGCCGCTGGATCGCGCGGCGACGGTCTTTGGCGGGCTGACCTTTGGTGGCGGGCCGATCGCCAATTATATGAGCCATGCGGTGGTTTCGATGGTGAATAGGCTGCGGACCGAGGGGCGTACCGGGTTCCTGTTTGCAAACGGCGGCTTTGCAACCGACAATCACTGCATTTTACTGTCGAACGAGCCGATTGCGGCGGCACGGTTTCCGCAAGACTTCGATTATCAGGCCGAAGCGGATGCGGCGCGCGCGTCCATTCCGCCGCTGCATGAAGATTATGTGGGGCCGGGTGTGGTTGAGACTTACACCGTTTTTTACAGGCGTGACGGGGCGCCGCGGGCCGGGGTGGTGGTTGTATCGACGCCGGCGGGTGCGCGAACGCTGGCGCATGTTGATGTTGCCGATGCAGCCATGGTGGCGTTTTTGACCGATGGGATCATTGAGCCGGTTGGGAGTGTTGGCGCTATCGTGGTGGATCAAGAAGGACGGCGGATTTGGCGGCGGGGTTAGGCTGTAGCGTGATGAAGTCGGATTGAATCAACCTGTGATCCGCGCTTTCGCGGGGATGACATAATGGACAGGCCTGATCTCATTGCGCTCTACCCTCTAGGTAGCAGCACAACCTTCCCCACCACCTCCCGGTTTGCGAGCATGTCAAAGCCTTTGCGCCACTGGCTGAGTGGTAGTGCGGCATGGACATGTGGCCTGATTGCCCCGCTCGCGGCCAGCGCATCGATGGCGGCGAGATTATCCGCGCCGCGTTCCGGGAAGCGGCGGCCATATTCCCCGGCTCGGATGCCCATCACCGAAAAACCCTTTATCAACGGGATGTTGGCATTGACGCTGGGTATGCGGCCTGAGGTGAATCCGACCACCAGCAGCCGCCCGTCGAATGCTATGCAGCGGCAGCTTTCATCAAACGCGTCGCCGCCGACGGGGTCAACGATAATGTCGGCGCCTGCCCCGCCAGTAATCTCCTTCACCGCATCGCGGAAGCCCGGCGCGCTGTCGATAACCACGTCGGGGGCATAGAGGCGAGCGATTGCGGCGCGTTTCTGAGGCGAGGCGCTTGTCGCGATGACGTGCGCGCCAAGATGGCGGGCGAGGTCAACGCAGGCGAGGCCGACGCCGCCTGCTGCACCATGGACGAGCACCCATTCGCCCGGCTGCAAAGCCGCACGCCGCACCAAAGCGACCCAAGCAGTGAGGTAGGCGGCGCGGTAGGATGCCGCCTCTGCCCAGTCGAGTGCGGCGGGTTTGGGCCTTGCAGCGTCGGCGGGGACACAGATATAGTCGGCCATGCAGCCCGAGCGATGGCCCGCCACAATCGCTTCACCGATGCGCGCCGGATCAACGCCATCGCCCACCGCGTCGATCAACCCAGCGCATTCGATGCCCGCAATGAAGGGCGAGGGCGGCCGAAACTGATATTCTCCCCGCATCATCAGCAGGTCGGGGAAGTTAATCGCGGCAGCGTGCACCGCGATGCGGACTTCGCCAGCCGCGGGTTGAGGCCGCGCGACCTCCATCAACACGCAGCCGCCATAGTTGGCGGCGAGCGCGCTGACCGTGAGCGCCTGCATCATGCCATCAGCCGCCAATTGAGCCGCCATCGCCGCGCCGGATCGCCACGATGCTGGGGCGCGGGGGCATGCCGGGGCGAAAATCTGGCCAGCGGGTTGAAGGGTTTTCAAAGCTGGTCGGATTGGCTTCATCACCTTCGCCGGGATGCTGGACCGCGACAAACAAGGTGTTGCCGCCGGGCGTGAAGCGCGGGCCGCATAGTTCAGCGCCGACGGGGCAGCGGTAAAAATGGCGTCCCGTACCCCTGCCAGCGCCTTCGGTTTCGAGCGCCCACAGGCCATCGGCGGCTCCGGTGGCGTCATTGCCGTCAGTGGATACCCACAGGCGGCCCTGCGGGTCGATGGCACAATTGTCCGGGCTGCCAAACCACCCATCGGCACTGGTTGCCGGGTTCCAGCTGGCCCCGACTGCCGCATTAAGGGGATCACCGCACCGGACCAATATTTCCCAGCGTGAGCTGGTTGCGGTGAAATCGCCGCCAGGCTCGCGGATTTCGATGATGTGGCCAAATCGGTTGTCAGCGCGGGGGTTGGCCGCATTGACCTGATCAGCCTTGCGGCGATTGTTGTTGGTCAGCATCACCCAGACGCGCCCGCTGCGCGGGTCGGGCTCGACATCTTCGGGGCGGTCCATCGGGGTGGCGCCGAGCAGGTCGCCCGCCCGCCGCGCCTCTATCACCACATCGGCCTGACTGGCGAAGCCATTGACGAGCGTGAGCGGACCAAAGCCGTGGACGAGCGGAAGCCATTGAACCGTGCCATCGGCGTCGAAGCGGGCGACATAGAGTGTGCCGTCATCGAGCAGATCGCGGTTGGCGGCACGATCATTCGGATTATATCGTGCCTTAGTCACAAATTTATAAACATAATCAAATCTTTGATCATCGCCCATATAGAGAACGACGCGGCCATCGGGTGCGATCACCGTCTCGGCGCCTTCATGCTTGAAGCGGCCGAGCGCAGTGCGTTTCTTGGGCTTGGCGGCGGGATCGAGCGGGTCGATTTCGACGATCCAGCCATAACGATTGGGTTCATTGGGCTCTTTCGCGACATTGTAGCGGTCGTCGAAGCGCCCCCATTGATAGGCTCCGCCCGGCACGCCCATGCGTTTATGGTTCGCGGTTTCAGGATGGCCAAGAGGCACCTCGCCCATGAAGTTGAGGTTCACATTTTCCTCCGCCGACAACCATGTACCCCACGGGGTGATGCCCCCGGCGCAATTGTTGAACATGCCCGCAACCGTCCTTCCGGCGGGGTCAGCGCTGGTGCGCATCCGTGGATGGCCTGCCGCCGGGCCGCTGATCGTCATCAGTGTAGTGTCGGCGGTGACACGGCGATTATATTTTGAGTCGACGACCACCGACCATGTTTCGCCGCGCCGCGCGACTTCAACGACGCTGCCGCCGTGGGCGGCCATTTCAGTCCTGCAGGCCCCCTCGGTCATCGATTGCGGATAGCTGGCTGCGACGCCGGGGAACATGATGAGTGTCGAGGTATATTCATGATTGACGCACAGCAGCCCGCGCTCGTCGGCGTCGCCCTTGGGAAGTGGGACATAGCCCAGAAAGTCGTTGTTGTACCCGAACTGCCGCCGTTGTTTTTCAGCCGTCTGCGCCATTGGGTCAAAGGTTGGACTGTCGGCGAACAACGGATCGCCCCAGCGGATCAGCACGTCTGCGCGGTAGCCCGCAGCGACATGGTGGGTTTCATCGAGCCCACGCACGAGTTCGGGGAAGTCGAAGGGCTTTGCCGCAGCAGCCGGGGCAGTGGTCACACTACTTGCCGAATCGCCAACGGTCGCGCAGCCGGTCAACGCAAACGCGCCGAGGCCGCCTATCACTGCGCGGCGCGACAGGCGTTGTTCGATGATGTCGCCAATCGTCTCCACGCCCTGGGCTATGCGGGGGTTGCTGGTGATATTCTCGCTGGTGTCCATCATGTCACATCTCACTTTTCACGAATCTGAAAACGCCTCAGGGCAGGCGAGGATGACGATTATGTGACGGCGCATGTGTCAGAAGCCAACAAAAGTTGCTGCTTCATTCACCGATTTGCGCTCGGACACTACGGCGTTGGCGGGGAAATCATCATCGGGCCAGCCGAGCGCGATGCTTTTCATGATCACCTGATCCTCTGCGATTCCGGCATGTTCGCGCACGACGGGCGATTGCATGATCCCCTGGCTGTTGATGACGGTGCCCAGCCCGCGCGACCAGGCGGCGTTGACCAGCGCCGTTGCCACGGCACCGCAATCGAACGGCGTATCATCGCTGCCGTCCAATACCCGGTCATAGGTGATGATCACGCACACCGGCGCGTCAACTGGCGAAAGCCCCGCAGCACCCAATCCTGCCGCCGTTCGGCATCCTCACGGGCGATGCCCATCGCCGCAAACAGTTGTTTGGCGACGCCGATTTGCCGTTCGCGGTGTTGATCGGCAAAGGGCGGGCCGGTGCGAAATTCGCGCGATTGCGGCACACCCGCGACCATCCGTTCAGTATTGCCCGCGCGGATGCGATCCAGCGGTTCGCCGGTAATGACGTAGAAATTATAGGGCTGGGTATTCATCGACGACGGCGAGCGCATCGCCAGCGCAAGAATTTCCTCGATGAGTTTGCGCGGCACCGGATCAGGTTTGTAGCCCCGGATGCTGCGGCGACCGAGGATAACGTCGTCAAATGTCATGCTGTGCCCCCGTTTGTTCGGTCCTGCCTTGCACGGTTAATGGGCGGATGATCAAGCAGGGAAATGGCGGAGCGGGAGGGATTCGAACCCTCGATGGGCTTTTGACCCATACTCACTTTCCAGGCGAGCGCCTTCGACCACTCGGCCACCGCTCCGCATTGCTTGGAACGATGCGCCCTAATGCGCTGAGTCCAAGCTGGCAAGAGTGAGCCTACGTCTCCAACCGGCCCGTCTTTGCTGAGCCTGTCGAAGCACCGGCCTTTCTTGCATCTTCGCCAGGAAAGAACGACCCTTCGACAAGCTCAGGGTAGGCGGTTAAGGTAGGATGGCTAGGGTCAAACGGAGAGGGCAGGGCATGAAGAAACTGTTGCTGGCAATGGGCGTGGTGGCGTGTGCAATTTCCGCAAGCTTTGCCCAAACCCCGCCTGCCCCTGCGCCATCACCCGGCGAAATTGTTGCTGCCGCCCCGGCGAGCGACTGGACCGCGATTGCGGCATCGGACCTGCTGGTAATGGACCTCGATGCCCAGGCCCGCGTGGGCCGCGCCGCGTGGTCATCCAGCTGATACCCGCGCCGTTCAGCCAGGGGTGGGCCGGCAACATCCGCAAGCTCGCCGCCGCTCAATGGTGGGACGGCACCAGCATCAACCGGGTGCAGGACAATTATGTCGTCCAATGGGGCGATGCGACCGAGAAGAAGGTGCTGCCGGAAGGGCTTAAGGTGATGGGCGAGACAGAGTATGTGCTCGCCCCAAATACTTCCGAATACGTCGCATTTCGCAACACCATGCTGGCCAACCTCATTCGCATGTTTCCAAAGGATCATCAAAAGGAGCTAATCGATGAGAAAGGTCAGGTCGTGGCGTCGCAGCTCAACCAGTTCCCCGCACTCTTCAGGATAAAGGACTCCTATTCTGACGGAGCCTATTGGATCGAAGGCTGGGCAATCTCGTTCAAAGGGGACGGCGTCGCGCCCGTCCATTGCTACGGCATGGTCGGCGTGGGCCGCAATCTGTCGCCCGACACCGGCAGCGGGGCCGAGCTTTACACCGTTATCGGCCATGCTCCGCGCCATCTCGATCGCAACATCGCGCTGGTCGGGCGGGTGATCGAGGGGATTGAGCATCTGTCCAGCCTGCCGCGCGGCACCGGTGCGCTGGGCTTTTACGAGAAGGAAGAAGAGCGCGTGCCGATATTGTCGGTGCGGATCGGCACTGAAATCGCCGACCTGCCCGCATTCGAATATCTGTCCCCCGAAGGCACGACCTTCGCCAAATATGCCGATGCGCGCGCCAACCGGCGCGATCCCTTTTTCAATGTGCCTGCAGGGGGTGCGGATATTTGCAATATTCCCGTGCCGGTGCGACGGCGGGCGGGGTGACCTCCTCTCCCGTTGGGAGAGGGTTGCGCAGACTTGGCAGCTTGCTGCCTAGTCGTAGCTGGGTGAGGGGATCTGTCCCGCGAGGAATGGAAACCCTCACCAACTTCGCCTAGGCGCTGAAGCGCCAAGGCTTCGTATCCTCTCCCATAGAGAGAGGGGAGGGGCGCATGACCGAGACATACAGGGTCACCACAACTTTATGGCTGTGGACCACCGACAAGGCGCCTGCTTCATGGCATTTCCTGACGATCAGCGGCCAAGCGGCCGATGATATTCATGCGACCGCGCTGATGCGCCGGATGGAGGGCGGGCAAAAGCGTGGCTGGGGATCGATCAAGGTAGTGGCGACCATTGGCGCGACCCGCTGGAGCACATCCATATTTCCCGCGAAAGACGCCAAGGGCTGGTTGCTGCCGGTCAAGGCGGCCGTGCGCAAAGCCGAAGCTATCGTGGTCGGGGACGACGTGACCGTTACGGTCAATCTTTAGGCGGCGGCGCTTTTGCATCGCGGGCCTGAGCCTTGCGTTTGCGCAGATTTTCGCGCAGCGCTTCGGCCAAACGTTCTTCGCGGGCTTTGTCAGTAGGGGGCGGGGGCTGAGCCATAAATCGCATTTGCTGTGCAGCGGCCCAGTTCGTCAAGTCCTGTGGGTTGACAGGCGGGTACCTCCCCGCCATAGGCCGCGCCTGTCCAGACCCCGCACCGGCGGCGTCCGGCCCGGTTGCTGCTGTAGCTCAGTGGTAGAGCGCGTCATTGGTAATGACGAGGTCGGGAGTTCAATCCTCCCCAGCAGCACCAGCATCTTCAGATTTTCGCTTCGATGAGCCAATCGTGGAACAGCTTGACCGCAGGCTGGCGCAGCGCGCGTGGGCGGCACACGAACCAATAGCTGTATGGGCTGTCGACCTGAAAATCGAACAGGCGGACTAGCCGGTCATCATTGGCATCGTCAAAATGATGGCTGTGCATGAAGGCGACGCCGACCCCCTGCGCCGCCGCTTCGAGCATCAGCGGCCCGCTGTCGAAATAATCAATCGCCAGCGGCTCCAGATAGGGCATGCCAACGGCATTTTTCCATTCGGCAAAGGTTTCGGGCATTTCACGGTGGAGCAGCAGCGTTGCGCGCTGCAGATGTTCGGGCACGGTAATCCGCTCTGGCCCTTCGGTCATGCTGCGCGCTGCAATCGGGAATATCTGGTCCTGATCGAGCCGGACGGCGTAGAGCGCCGGATCGATTGCCCGCGCCAGCGCGATGGCGGCGTCGACACCCTCTGACAGCCGCGTATCGCCATGGGCTTGGGTTTCAATATCGATATGCAGATGCGGATGGATGCGCCGCAAATCGGGGAGGCGCGGAAAAAGGCGTTGCTGCGCAAAAAGCGGCAAGACATTGAGGTTGAGGCGCAGCGTGGCGTCGGGCGCTGCCGCGTTGCGGAGGATGACGCGAAGTTCGTCGAGCACGGGGGACAGATCATCATGCATCTTACGCCCGGCTTCGGTTAGCCGAAGGCCGTGGTGATGCCGGTCGAACAGCGGGCGGCCTACGCCATGCTCCAGCGTCTGGATGCGCCGCGATAGCGCAGGCATCGACAGGCCGAGCTCGCTCGCCGCCGCCTTTACCGTGCCCAGGCGCGCGACCTCCAGAAAGGCTTCCATACTGCTGAGGGGCGGCAAGCGCGCCATTTGCTCTCCTTGTTGTGACGGTCAACATGACATGGCCGATGCCCGCTTGCCAAGTTTATTGTGCACTGCGGCAAAACGACTGGAGCCTTGGCCACGCAATTTAGCATTTTCAAAACGGGTGCAGGCGATTAGCTTTGCGCCATGGCAAAAAAATCAAAATCCGCGTCCAAAGATGGGCATGATCTGTGGAGTGCGGTCGGTGGGCTCGACGCGGCACGCGACAAGCTGGTTGAGGGCTTTGTTCGCCCATTGCAGCAACAATCGGCCATTGCGCGGCTTGGCATCCGCCCAGCGCGGGGGTTTCTGCTCTATGGCCCGCCGGGAGTGGGCAAGACGCTGATCGCGCGGACGGCCGCTGCTGTAGCAAAGGCGCGGTTTTTGAGATCAGCGCGCCCGACATCTTGTCGCGTGCACCCGGTGAGGGCGAAGAACGGTTGCAAGCAGCTTTTGCCGATGCAGTCAGCGGCGGCGCGGCCATCATCTTTGTGAACGAGGTGGAATTGCTGGCACCCGTCCGCGCAGCCAATATTGTTGAGCCGCAGCGCAACGACCGCATCGTCAACCTGTTGATCGCCGAGATGGATCGTCTGGCGAGCGCAGAAGCCGTTATCCTGATCGGCGCGACCAGCCGGCCAAATTTGCTGGATCCTGCCTTGTTGCGTCCCGGGCGGCTCGATGAGTTGGTCTATGCTGCCGTGCCCGATGCCGCGGGTCGTCTCGCCATTTTGCGGATCATGACGGCGGGGGTGGCTTTGGCCAAGGATGTCGATCTAAAGGCTTTGGCCGACCGCACCGATCGCTTTACGGCTGCGGACTTCGACGATCTTATCCGCCGCGCGGGTCTGCGCGCGCTGACGCAGTCGGCGGCCGCCAAAGCCGTCGCCGCCGCCGATTTTGACGCGGCGCTGACTGAGACTCGCGCTTCGGTGACCGAGGCGATGGAGAAGGAATATGAAAAGGTGCAGGGCGAAATAAAAGCCAATGCGCTGAAACTTGAGCCGATGGGCTTTTTCGCGCCGGGGCAGTTAAAGCCCGTGCGCGGCAACAAGCATGGCGATGCGGAACGCGCCTGACCCTAGCTGGCTACCGGGTCGTGCAGTGCCTTCCAACCCCAGCCGACCAGAAAAGCGCACAGCAGCGCCATCAAGCCAAAGGCCACCAGCGGGTTCCAGCCGTATATGAGCACGCCGATCGCTGGCGAGACAATATAGGCTGAACCATTGATGGAAGCGGTCATCCCCGCCACGCTGCCCTGATCGCGGCGCGGCACTGCCAGTGATGCACCAGCGGTAAAGCCGGGCCGGAACAGGCCGAAGCCCAGCGATGCCAGTGCAAAGCCGATGGTGATGGCATGAAGGTCGCTAGCGAGGCCCACCATTATCGCCCCGATTGCCGCCAGCGCCGAACCGCTGAGCACTGCCATCCGCGGGCCCGGCTTGAGCAGTGGGATCAGGCCCCATTGCGCCAGCAGCGAGGCAATAGCGCCCGCCATCAACACGACGCCGGTAGGGTCGGCGGCCTCATCGGGCCGCAGGCGGAGGCCCAGCCGATCAAGGATCAGGAAGCCGACCACGCCCAAAATCATCGCCTGCGCCTGGCCACCGATAAAGCCCGCGAGCAACCACGGCTTGGTGCGTGCATCACGCCAGCCCAGCGGCGTGCGTTCGGACTGAGCACCATTGTCCGGCGCGTCATTCTCGTCCGACGCTGCCGCGATGCTGGCCGACGTGGGGTAGGGCGAAACGCCACCGCGGGCTTCGAAGCGCGGGAGATCGTCGGGCAGCCGCCAGCGCAGCGCAATGAGCACCGCGACGCCAATCAGGGCGAACACGAGCATCGGCGCCGCTAACCCAAAGAACGGCAGGATAAACAGCGGTGCAATTGCCGGACCGATCACCGTGCCGAGCCCAAAGGAGGAGGATACCAGCGACAGCGCCTGCGTCCGCTCCGCAGGGTCGGTCCGTGCGGCAACATAGGCCTGGACCGCAGGCGGCGCGGCGGAGCCGAAGCCACCATAGAGGCTGCGGCACGCGGCAAAGAGAATAAAGGTCGCCCCGGCACTCAGCCAGCCCGAAAGGCCCGCCCAGATGGTAAGGCCGCACAGCGCCATCGACAAGGCAAAGCCTGTGACCCCCAGCGCCATGAGCGCCTTGCGCCCGCGCCGATCCGATTGCCGCGCCCATCGTGGCGCGGTGATGACCCACAGCAGCGCTGACCAACTGAATGCCAGGCTGACCCAGATATCGGGAATATCGAGTTTGGCACCGATGGCGGGCAGGATCGATTGCATCGCCGTATTGCCCGCAGCGGCCACCAGCATGACGAAGAACAGCACGGCCATACGGTCGTTGGGAATGGACTTTGTTACCCCGCTCATGGCGCGTCGTGCCCCCACTCATAGCTGCGCGCAACGGTTGCGACGGCCAGTGAATAGGATTGATACCAGCGCAGCCGACCCTGTTCGCGGATCCGCGCGTGATCGGGTTGATCGCGCCAGGCACGAGCGGCGGCATCGTCCGCCCAATAGCTGACGGCAATGCCAATGCCATCCCCGCCGCGTGCCGCGATAAAACCAACATAGCCAGGCTGCCTTGCCGCCAATGCCTCCATCGCTGTCGCAGCGGCCGCATAGCCTGCATCGTCTTCGCCACTACGCTGCGACAGGAAAATCACGGCAGTTGCGCCAACGGGAGGGCAGGGAAGCGGCATGGCATCTTCCCTTTCACAGCCCAGTGCGGGTGGCAACCCTGCTATTTGCCTTGCAATTTTGTTCCATTTTTGCGACTCCAAATTTTCACCCGACAACAGCGGAATTATTGATGACGCAAAGCCGCGCCAAGCCGCGACCCTTTCAGAAACTGACCGATCGCCTCATTCGCCGCCTTGGCCCGTGGGGAATGTTTCTGAAGGGGTTTGTGAAGCATCCAGTGATGGTGGGCTCCATCATCCCGTCTTCGCCCGCGCTGATTGCCAATATGCTAGGCCCCGTCAAATGGGATGAGGTGAAGCTGTTTGTCGAATATGGTCCCGGTGTCGGCACTTTCTGCCGCCCATTGCTCGAAAAGCTGCCCGGCGATGCGACGCTGATCGCGATCGACACCAATCCGGATTTCATCGATTATCTGCGCGAGGATATTCGGGATAGCAGATTCATTCCGGTATTGGGTTCAGCCACCGATGTTGAGGCCATCATCAAGGCGCATGGGTTTGACAGTGCCGATTATGTTCTGTCGGGTTTACCCTTTTCTACATTGCCTGCGGGTGTTGGTCCGGCCATTGCGGCGGCAACGCACCGGGTGCTGCGCCGGGATGGCGCCTTTCTGGTCTATCAGTTTCGCGCCCGCGCGCGGGACTTTTTGGCCGCGCATTTTGCCCGGATCGACAACGGCTTTGAATGGTGGAACGTCCCGCCGTGCTTCCTGTTCTGGGGCTGGAAGGATTGACCGGCTTTAGTTGACCGGATCTGGGTCCGATTCCAAGCCGAAGTTCAGCCGGCGTACGACATTATAGTCGAGCGTGCTGACAATGAACCACGACAGGAACCATCGCAACCGGGTTAGCCAGCCGCCGCGTTGCTTTACCCAGGCCAGAGTAATCTTCTCGCTCTCCTCGGCCATCTTGTCGAGCACCGCTCGCGCCTGACCTGCGAGTGTTGGATCGTCGATCCGCAGCATGACTTCCAGGTTTAAAAACAGGCTGCGCATGTCGAAATTGGCCGATCCGACGTAAACGGCGTTGTCCGCAACCACCAATTTCATATGCAGTCGCTGCGGCTGATATTCCAATATCGTGACCCCGCGCCGCAGCATATAACCATACAGCAAACGCGCCGCGCCAATCGTGGCCGCATTGTCGGTGCGCGCCGCGGTAATAACTCTCGCTTGGCCGCGCCGCGCGAGCCGCCCCAAGCGGCGCAGCATGCCTTGACCGGGGGAGAAATAGGCCATGGCCATATCGACACGCTGCGCCTTCGACAGGTCGCTGCGGATGGCCCGCGCCCAAGGTGACAGCCGTTGGGTCGGACCGCCGACGAGCCACTGAAACGCACTCGAGGGTGGATTGGCCCGCTGCCAGCCGACAATCAGACGCCGGAGCTTTAGCCACTGGCCATCACTATGCTGTGTGAAGGCAAACAGGCGCTCGAACCAATCGACCATCGGGACCGCCGCTGGCCCAGTCAGCATCAGGCCAAGATCGGTCCATCCGGTCGTACCGCAACCATCGAAATAACAGTCAGAAATGTTGAAACCGCCAAACAGCAGCGTTTCGCCGTCAATGATCAACATCTTTTGATGATTGCGGATCAGATAAGAGGATCGCCAACGCCGTGAGAAAAATTCAACAGCGACGCCGGCGTTGCGCAATTCGTCGAAAAAGGCGTGATCGGTGTCGCCCGATCCAAAGCTGTCGACAACCAACCGAATCCGCACTCCGCGCTGTGCGGCAGCGATAAAGCTGGCACGGACCCGGCGTCCGGCCCCATCATCTTCAAAGACGTAGCTGATGACATCGATTGAATGTCGGGCCGCGTCGACCAGCGCAATATAACGTTCAATCCGCGCGTCGCAGTCGGCCAGCAATTCAAGCCGGTTGCCTTCGACGTCAATCGGCGCGCCATCGGGAAGTTGAACGACTTTCTCTGGCGCTGACATGGCGCTGTTATCGACGCGCCACGGTACGATGCAAGGGCATTTTATTGACTTGCGCGAATGTTGCTGCTAGCCGCCCCCGCTGATACGCGGAAGCTTTAATGCTCCGCCGCCCATTCCATAAGGATATTCCATGGCCCGCGTTACCGTTGAGGATTGCGTTGACAAGGTTTCGAACCGTTTTGATCTGGTGTTGCTCGCAGCGCACCGGGCCCGCGAGATTTCGGGCGGTGCAGAACTGACCATTGACCGTGACCGCGACAAGAATCCGGTTGTGGCGCTCCGTGAAATTGCCGAGCAGACCGTCCGTCCCGACGAATTGGGCGAAACGCTGGTCGGTTCGCTGCAGAAAGTTGTCATTGACGATGACGATACGCCGGATGAAATCAGCTCGATCTCGCGTTCTGCTGAAGCGCTGCGGCTGACTGCCGCCGCGCCGCCGCGTAGCCCCGCTGGTGGCGGGTCTGATTTCGACTAACTGGCAGTATATGCTGTTTAAAGGGGGCGGGGCCGATGGCTTCCGCCCCTTTTTCATATCCGCGGCAACGGCAGACGCTTCAGCCGACCTGAGTCGGTCCACGGTGATAAAATTGAGTTTATCCGCCCGGCACGCGCGGATTTCACCGTGAGATTATAGATACTGTTCGCAATGACATCGGCGATCTGGACACCAGCGCTGCGCCGACTGTCGGTGACGCTGGCTTTTCCCCACCCGCCCAGTAGCGACTGAATTTCGCTGCGCACCCTTTCCAGAATGCGCAGATCATAGCGTCCCTCATCGATGATCACATCGGCGCAGGCACCGCCGCTGGCAGGCATCCACGCCGACACCGCACTGTCGAGCAGACGGGCGTACAGCGACAGATCACTTCCGCCAATGTCGTGCAGCTGGGTCAGGATATCTTGGTCCGCGACCGAAACCCAAGCGCGGGCGTCATGCTGCCACAAAATTTCGAACAACAGCCCACGTTCAGTGGACGTGATCCGGCTACCCTTCAGTTCGCCGCGGAGCCCGGTGATTTGGCGAAACCGGATGAGAACAGCATCTGCGGCTTCCGGGGTAATGGCGACAGCGGCAAAAACCATTGCCCCGGCCGACAATCCCCCGGATTCATCGCAGTAAAGCGCCAATTATTGCACCAACGCGATACTGTAATCAGCAAGCATTGCCTCACAGGCGGCCATTCACGCCCCCTGCGTCGAGGCGTCACCGAAGGGCTTGGGCCGCCGCTTGACCTGCGGCAGCGACCCTGCGTGGCCGCTGATCGGCGTCACCCCGCCGGTCGGATCATTTTCGCGGCCAATAGCTTCGCCCTTGATCGCGCGCTTGGCTTCGTCACCCGACAGTGTTTCATATTCAAGCAACGCCGCCGCCAGGCTGTGCAGTTCGTCGATATTGTCGCTCAAGACCTTGCGAGCAGTGGTCTCGCCTTCTTCAACAAAGCGGCGAACCTCTTCATCAATCAGACGCGATGTTTCAGCCGACATATTTTGCGACCGCGCCACGCTATGGCCCAGAAATACCTCTTCCTGATTGTCGCGGTAGCGCAGCCAGCCGAGCTTTTCAGACATGCCATATTCCATCACCATCGAGCGGGCCATGTCGGTAGCCTGCTGAATGTCATTGGCGGCACCGGTGTTGAGCTCATCCGCACCATAGATCAGCTGCTCGGCAATCCGCCCGCCGAAACAGAGCGCAAGCCGCGCCTTCATCTGCTTCATATTCATCGAATAACGATCACGTTCGGGCAGGTTCCAGGTGACCCCCAACGCACGGCCGCGCGGGATGATCGTGACCTTGTGGAGCGGATCGCAGCCATCGACATGGAGCGAGACGAGCGCATGGCCCGCTTCGTGATAGGCGGTAGCCTTCTTCTCGTCCTCGGTCATGACCATCGAACGCCGTTCGGCGCCCATCATCACCTTGTCCTTGGCTTCTTCGAATTCGTCGGCCGCGATCAACCGCTTGCCCTTACGCGCGGCGAGCAGCGCCGCTTCATTGGCAAGATTAGCGAGGTCCGCACCCGAGAATCCGGGCGTCCCCCGCGCAATCTTGCGGAGATCAACATCCGGAGCGAGCGGCTTTTTCTTGGTATGAACGCTCAGAATTTTCTCGCGTCCGTCGATGTCGGGACGCGGGACGACCACCTGACGGTCGAAGCGGCCCGGACGGAGCAGGGCAGGGTCAAGCACGTCGGGACGGTTGGTCGCAGCGACGATGATAATACCTTCATTGGCCTCAAAACCGTCCATTTCGACGAGCAACTGGTTGAGCGTCTGCTCACGCTCGTCATTGCCATTGCCAAGGCCCGCACCGCGATGGCGGCCCACCGCGTCGATCTCGTCGATGAAAACGATACATGGTGCGTTACGCTTGGCCTGTTCGAACATATCGCGCACACGGCTCGCGCCGACGCCCACGAACATCTCGACAAAATCCGAACCGGAGATGGTGAAGAAGGGCACGCCCGCCTCACCCGCAATAGCGCGAGCGAGCAGGGTTTTGCCGGTGCCCGGCGAACCGACAAGCAGCGCACCTTTCGGAATCTGGCCACCAAGCTTTGAAAATTTGCCCGGATCCTTGAGGAACTCGACGATTTCCTGGAGCTCCTCGCGGGCTTCATCAATGCCAGCAACATCGTCAAAGGTAACACGGCCCTGCTTTTCCGTCAGCAGCTTGGCGCGCGATTTGCCAAAGCCCATCGCGCCATTGCCATTATTCTTCTGAACCTGACGAAAGACGAGGAAAGCGATGCCAAGAATCAGGATGAAGGGCAGCGACTGGAACAGCAGATACATCCAGAAATTCGGAGCTTCCTGCGTCTTGCCGTCGAATTTCACATTATTGTCCGACAGCATTTTGATGAGTTCGGCATCGCGCACCAAATTGGTCGTGAAACGGTCGCCGTTCGACAGCTGGCCGGTGATGCGATCTTCGCTGATCACAACTTCGCGGACGCTGCCGTCCTGAACCTTTTGTTTGAATTCGGAATAGGCCATCGCCTCGCCAGCCGGAGCCGCATTCGTGCCGAACATCGACGCCACAACCACTAGCGCGAGCAGGATCCCGACCCAGATCATCGCGCTTTTCATCCAGGGGTTGGCTGGCGGTTCCTTGTCGTCCTGCATCGTCGTTCTTTCAGGCTTGAGCCGCTGGGAGAGCGGCGGTGTTCCATAAGATAGGGATTAGCAGCAAATTGACAATAACTGCTTTACTGGCGGCGCGGCGGAGCGATGGCGAGACGCCAAAGCGCAGGATCTTTGCGGTCCGGAGTGAGGGCTAGCCCCGCAAGCGTGCATTTTTGACCCGAGCGGAGCGACTCAATCGCTGCCAGCAGCTTTCGCTGGTCAGCATCGGCCCCCGGATTAAAGCCCGTCATCCGCAACCGCAGGATGCGCCAGCCAATTTCGGCTGGCCACGGGCCATCGCGAGTGATGGCGGGATCTTTGCTGTCAGGCCACGCAGAGATTTGCTGTTTAGCGGCCCAATTGAGCGCGTCATTGGCGTCGGCGAGCAGCGCCGCCGATTGCTGACAGGCCTTCGCGTGGAGGAGGCCACTATCGCCCAGCGCAGCCCGAATGCGGCTCCGGCCAAACCGCATATCGGTGTTCGACGGGTCATTAATGCTCGGCAACCCTGCCGCGCGGACGATCGCGGCAAGATCGGCGCGGCGCAAGCCCAGCAGCGGGCGAAGGACGCGGCCATTGCGCGCCCGGATGCCGCTAAGTCCAGCCACACCGCTGCCCCGGTTCAATCGCATGATCAGGGTTTCGGCCTGATCGTCGGCATGATGGGCCGTCATGACATAGTCGAGCCCGCGAACCGCGCGCCACTTCTCCAGCAGCGCATAGCGTACCGTGCGGGCGGCAGCCTGAAGCGACCCCTCGACGGCGCCGTTGGGGTGAGGATTTGATGTTCGACCCCTTGCGCCGCACAATATTGCCCGACCATTGCGGCCTCGTCAGCCGAATCGCGGCGCAGACCGTGGTCGATGGTGGCGGCTTCAACGGTGGCGAGGGGCAGTTGCTGGGCCAGATGGAGCAGCGCCATGCTGTCGGGTCCGCCCGAAACAGCGATCCCCAGGCGAAGGCTCGCCAAATCTTGCCCGGCGAGCCGCTCCACCGCGTTGGCGAGGTCTGTCAGTTGTGCGGGATCAGCAACCGGCCTTCGCCTTGGCAGCAGAGGCATCGCTCCGAACATCCTTGGCGCGCGCTCACCATACACCTCGTCAAGTTCGCGGAAGGCCTTGCACGCGTCGGCCTTGCGTCCCAGTCGGTCGAGCGAGACACCCATGAACATCAAACTGTGCGGCGCGCGCTCGCCGTCCGGGCGGTCCTTGTAATTATTGTAGAATGCCACTGCGGCGAGGCTTGGTTTGCCCTCGTCCAGATAGGCGCGACCAAGCAAATTCTGGGCATAACTCGCGAGTCGGTGCTTAGGGTTGCGCTCAACGACCTGTTTGAGCTGCGCCTGCGCTTCTGGATAGAGTTTCGCGTCCCATAGCCGGTAGCCATAGGTATAGCCATCATCGACGGCATTGCCGGTTGCGGGGATCTCCACCGCTTTCACCTTAGCGAGCCGTTCGGCGTTGGCTTTCGGTCCGGAAGCGGCAGGAGCAGCGGCGACCGGCTTTTGCGGAGCGGGTTTTGCTGCGGTAGGCGTTGCCGCCTGCGGGGCTGCCGGGGCGGCACGCGGCGTTATCGATGCTTGCGTCGCTGTTGCAGCAGGCGGGGTGCTGATGGCGTTGGCGGGGGCAGGGACCGGGTCGGCAACGACCGCAGGCTCAAGCGCGGTCAAACGCCTTTCGACTTCGACTTTATACGCCGCGAATTGCCGTTCTAGCTCGCGCAGCTTAAAGCTGTTTTGCTCACTAGTTTCGGTCACCGCACGCAGCTGGCTTTCGAGTGCATCGATGCGGGCGGTTAGGTCGGAAAGCGGTGTTGACGCTGCAGGCTTTTCACCCGCCGGGGTTTCGGGCGCGATCTCGCCCTCAAAAATGCGGGCGCGCCGCCGGGGAAGACGCTGCGCTGCACCGCGCGCATTTCTTTTTCCAGTTTTTCAACGCGCTTGCCGATTGTGGCATCCTGCGTGGCAGCTGGCACAGCGGACACCAACAATGCGCCCAGCGCGATGCTGCTGACGGTAGCGCGGCGATAGTTGGTCAAAGTCGTGGTCATCCGAAATCATCCGATTGGAAAATGTTTAGCGTGCGGGGGCGGCCGCCGGTGCAGGGGTGGTGTCACGGGTCTGCACTGCTGCCCGCGCGCGCCAACAGGTCGGCGGGCTTCAGCGACACATTTTTGACCAGCACGTCCGCCGGACCGAGCGGTCCTACTTCGCGATCGTCAACTGTAACTTTCAGCATTTGGGGCCGGATTGTGCGGAGCGTGAATTTGTCGATGTAGTCAGCTGGCACGGTCAGGCTTTCGCCCGGATCGAGCGTCCGGTAATTTTCGGTTTTGCCGTCGGCATCGTCGAAACCGATCCAAACCTCGCCAATTCCGCTTAGCACAACCTGCGCGTCCGCCGATGGAGCAGGCGCTGCGGCAGGCGCCTTCTGCGGAGGCGCTGCATCGGCGCTCGGAGCGGTCAGCGTGGTCGTGGTGGCGGGCTGATCGTCGAGCGCCAACGTGCGCCATATGCCATAGCCGCCAACCAGCACAACGACAGCGGCCAGCAATGTATATGCTAATGCGCGCGACGGAACGCGGGCGGGATCGGCTGGTTCATAGGCCTCATAAAGCTCGCGTGGGCTCATCGCTCCGCCGTCAAGCTCGGCGCGGACTTCGCGGGCGATCTCGACGTCCGACAGGCCAACAGCCCGCGCGTAGGCGCGCGTAAAGCCGGTCACATAAGTGCGGCTCGGCAGCGCATCAAAGTCTGACCGCTCAATGGCGTCGATGTGCCGCTGGGTAATGCGGGTACGATTGGCGATATCGGCAATTGACAGACCCGCGCCTTCGCGCGCCATACGCAGCCGATCCCCCGCGCGCATGATGCCCAATTCCCCCTGTTCGGGCGGAACACCCTCGGTCATGTGTTTCTCCCATCGCCCAGGATGCGACCCTGACTAGACGAACGGGCTGCTCTTCGCACCTATGTTGCGTGAAAGTCAAACCATGTTCGGCAGTCGACCCGGCGACAGCATGCCATTCGTCGCTGGCGTGCACCGGCTCACAGGATATATTTGGAAAGGTCCGCATCCCCCACAATCGCGCCGAGCTGCGCATCAACATAGCGCCGGTCGATCGCAAGGGTCTGTCCGTCCATATCTTCCGCGGCAAAACTCACCTCTTCGAGCAGTTTTTCCATGATCGTTTGTAAGCGGCGCGCGCCGATATTCTCCACCCGCTCGTTCACCTCGGCAGCGAGCGCGGCGATCCGGGCGATGCCATCGTCGTTGAAAGTGAGCGAAACGCCTTCGGTCGACAGTAATGCCACATATTGCTGCGGCAGTGCAGCGCGTGTGTCGGCCAAAATTCGCACAAAGTCAGCCTCGGTCAGCGCGTTCAGTTCGACTCGGATGGGCAAGCGCCCCTGTAGTTCCGGCAACAAATCGCTAGGCTTCGCCACGTGGAAAGCACCGCTGGCGATGAACAAGATATGGTCGGTTTTCAGCGGCCCATATTTGGTCGCGACCGTCGTTCCTTCGATGAGCGGCAGCAGATCGCGCTGGACCCCTTCACGGCTCACCGATCCGCCGCGGACGTCACTGACCGCGATCTTGTCGATTTCGTCGAGGAAGACGATGCCATTGGCCTCGGCATCGGCGAGCGCGACGCGGGCGACGTCGTCCTGATCCAGCCGCTTGTCCTGTTCTTCTTCGATCAGCCTGGTGGCGGCGTCGATCACCTTCAGCTTGCGGCGCTTCTTGGGCGCACCGCCCATCGCTTTGCCCAGCATTTCGGACAGGTTGATCATGCTCATCTGGCCGGGCTGGCCCGGCAATTCAAATGGCATCGATGGTGCATCGACGACGTCGATCTCTACGTCCGTGTCGTCCAGATGGCCTTCGCGAATGCGTTGGCGAAAGCTGGCGCGCGTTGCCTCGCTTGCGCCCTTGCCGGTCAGCGCATCGAGCAGCCGCTCCATCGCGGCCTCTTCAGCGGCAGCCCGCACAGCCTCGCGGCGGCGTTCTTTTTCCAGTCGCACGGCTTCTTCGACCAGATCGCGGGCGATCTGCTCGACGTCGCGGCCGACATAGCCGACCTCGGTGAATTTGGTTGCCTCAACCTTGATGAACGGGGCATCAGCAAGCTTGGCCAAGCGCCGCGAAATCTCGGTCTTGCCGCATCCCGTGGGGCCAATCATCAGGATATTTTTGGGTGTGACCTCATCGCGCAAATCAGGACCAAGCTGCTGGCGGCGCCAGCGATTGCGCAGCGCGACCGCGACAGCGCGCTTCGCGTCGTCCTGACCGATGATATGCGCGTCGAGCGCAGCCACAATGGCTTTGGGGGTAAGGCTGTTTTGCATGATCTGTTACGCGCCCTTCGCGGGGATGGTTTCGATGGTGAAGCGGTCGTTGGTGTAAACGCAAATGCTCGCGGCCACCTCCATCGCCCGGCGTGCCAGCTTCTCGGCATCGCTTTCATAACCGACCAGAGCCTGCGCCGCCGACAGGGCGAAATTGCCGCCGGAACCGATCGCAGTCACACCGCTTTCAGGTTCCAGCACATCGCCGTTGCCGGTAATAACGAGCGTTATGTCTTTGTCCGCGACAATCATCATCGCCTCCAGATTGCGCAGATATTTGTCGGTGCGCCAATCCTTGGCAAGCTCGACCGCAGCACGCAGCAACTGGCCATTGTGCCGCTCCAGTTTGCCCTCCAGCCGCTCGAACAGGGTGAAAGCATCGGCGGTCGCCCCGGCAAAGCCCGAAATCACCGACCCATCATGCAGGCGGCGCACTTTGCGCGCATTGGGCTTCATCACCGTGTTGCCCATCGACACCTGCCCGTCGCCAATGATGACGACTTCGGTGTCAGTGCGGACGGAGAGGATGGTGGTGCCGTGCCAAGGCGATGACGATGCGGCGTGGGAATTTGTCATAAGCCGCCATATGGGATGGCAACAGCTTGCCGCAAGAGCATGTGCAAATCCGTGGTGAGCCCTGCTGGGTTCGAACCAGCGACCTACTGATTAAAAGTCAGTTGCTCTACCGACTGAGCTAAGGGCCCCAAGCGGG
Organism: Sphingopyxis sp.; assembly: GCA_012035435.1. Next base: position 21,679 of record JAAUPH010000004.1, read on the forward strand.
TGCGATACGAATATCGTCGATGCGCTGCCCCCTAGGGCCGCGCGCCGAAACGGTCAACCGGCTTTGCGCGGTTGAAGCGCGCGAGCAGTTGACGCACCGACAGGCCGGTCACCGGATCATGCCAGTCCGGGGCGATGCGGGCGAGGGGGGCGAGCACAAAGCCCCGGTTGCGAAACTCGGGATGCGGCACAACCGTACTGTTGCTCGCAAAGCTGCCCTCCGACCAGAGGATGAGGTCGAGGTCGAGCGTGCGCTCGCCCCAAACGCGGCGACGCTTGCGGCCAAAATCATCTTCGACGGCATGCAGGTACGCCAAAACATCATCGGGCAAGGCTTGGCTGGCCATCAGCGCAACGCAATTGGCGTAGCATCGCCGACTCGGCCCTAACGGTGCGCTTATGACGGCTGGACCAGCATCGAGCAGGCGCAGCGGCCCATCGTCGAGAGCTTCCAGCGCCGCAGCGACAATCTTGGCCGGACTGCGTCCGCCGAGACCCGCCCGATTGCTGCCGATCCCGATGGCATAAAGGTAGGAGGTCATCGCTGATGTGCGGCCAGCAACGGGCCGAACTCTTCGACCAACGCGGTGTACAGCGCGCGCTTGAACGGGACGATCAGGTCGGGCAGCGTTTCTATTGGCGTCCAGCGCCAGGCGTTGAACTCCTGATGCTCGGTCGCTATCTTGACGTCGGTATCTTGCCCCAGAAAGCGCGCAAGATACCAATGCTGACGCTGGCCGCGATAGCGCCCGGCCCACATTTTGCCGATCAAATGCGGCGGAAGATCATAGTGATGCTCGCACGCACTCGACGCGATAACTTCGACCAGCTGCGGGCCGATTCCCGCTTCCTCGCCCAGTTCGCGCAGCGCAGCTTGCTGCGGATCTTCGCCCTTGTCGATACCACCCTGCGGCATTTGCCAGGCTTCGCTCTGGCTATCGAGGCGTTGGCCGACAAACACCAGATTCTGGGCGTTGACCAGCATCACGCCCGCACAAGGGCGATAGGGCAGGTGGGCGAAATTATCGTCGGCATCGTCGGTCATTTGGGGGTCCTTTGCACGCGGCCATGTCACATTAAGCTTTGCTCTGCGATATTTTTTCTGAATTGCAGCGCGCGCACCATGCGCCTAGTTAACTGACATGCAAGTCAGCAGCGAAGCTGGCCGGGTTCGCAGGAAACAAGGACATAGAATGGCGACGTAGCACAAGAGCCGACGGGCGCAGCGCTGGAGCAGGCGTCCGATACGGTGGTGGTGCGCTTTGCGGGCGACAGCGGTGACGGAATGCAGCTGACCGGTGGGCAGTTTACATTGTCATCGGCGCTGGCGGGCAATGATTTTGCAACTTTCCCGGATTTCCCGGCAGAGATTCGCGCGCCGCAAGGGACGTTGTTTGGCGTCTCTGCGTTTCAGATCAATTTTGGTTCGACCGCGATCGATACGGCGGGCGATGCGCCGGATGTGCTCGTCGCCATGAACCCGGCGGCGCTAAAGACCAACGTCGGCGCGCTGAAACCCGGAGGCTTGATCATTGCCGATGAGGGCGAGTTTAACGCGCGCAACCTGGACAAAGCGAAATACACATCGAACCCGTTGGAGGACGATAGCCTGGCGCGGTGGCAGCTGCTCAAGCTCAACATCAGTCAGGCGACGCTCGACGCGGTCAAGCCCTTCGGCCTCGGCAACAAGGAAGCACTGCGTTGCAAGAATATGTGGACGCTGGGCCTGTCGCTGTGGATGTTCGACCGTGACCGCGCCCCGCTGATTGCGTGGCTGAAGACCAAGTTTGCGAAAAATCCGGTGCTGGCCGACGCCAATATCGCGGCGCTGAATGCGGGTCATGCCTATGGCGAAACTGCCGAATTGTCGGGTCCGCTCAAACAATATCATGTGGCACCCGCTGACGTCGATCCGGGCCTCTACCGGGCTTTGACGGGGGCCGAGGGTATTGCGCTGGGCTTGGTGGCAGGTGCGCAGCTGGCCGGGCTGCCGATCTTTTTCGGGGGATATCCGATCACGCCCGCGTCGGCGATCCTTCATCACCTTTCGCGGCTCAAGGAATTTGGCGTCACGACGTTTCAGGCGGAAGATGAAATCGCGGCAATTTGCTCGGCTATCGGCGCGAGTTATGGCGGTTCGTTGGGCGTCACGTCCTCGTCTGGCCCGGGCATTGCACTGAAGGGTGAGGCGATGGGCCTGGCCATCATGACCGAGCTGCCGCTGGTCATTGTCAATTCGCAGCGCGGCGGGCCGTCGACCGGCCTGCCCACCAAGACCGAACAGTCGGACCTGTATCAAGCCGTCTATGGCCGCAACGGTGACGCGCCTATGCCGGTGATCGCGGCACGTTCGCCCGGCGATGCGTTTGAATGCGCGATTGAGGCGGTGCGGATCGCGGTCGAATATATGACGCCAGTGATGTTGCTGACCGATGGATATATCGCCAACGCCGCCGAACCCTGGGCGGTGCCTGATATGGCGAGTTACACTCCATTCCCCGTCGAATTCCTCGACCATGTGCCCGAGGGTGGTTTCAAGCCCTATGGCCGCGATGGGAAGCTCGCGCGCCGCTGGGTCAAGCCTGGCACACCCGGCCTGCTCCACCGCATCGGCGGGATCGAAAAAGAGGTCGATACCGGCCATATCAATTACTCACCCGCCAACCATCAGATTATGACCGACATCCGCAAGGCCAAGGTCGATGGGGTTGCAGGCAGCATCCCCCATCAGCTCTGCGAACATGGCGGGGCGGGCGGAAAGCTCGCCATAGTCGGCTGGGGTTCGACCTACGGTCCGATCCATCAAGCCGTCGGCAAGGCGCGGGCGAGGGGGCTGGATGTATCGCACATTCACATTCGTCACATATGGCCGACGCCACAGAATTTGGGCGAATTGCTAAAAAGCTTCGATCGCATCATTGTGCCGGAGATGAACACGGGTCAGCTTAAAACGCTGCTGCGCGATCAGTTTCTGGTCGATGCCCAGCCGCTCAACAAAGTGTCGGGCCAGCCCTTTACCATAGCTGAAATAGAAGCCGCCATCGCGGGAGCCCTATCATGAACGACATGACCCCCATTCGCGCGCGACGACCATCAAGGATTGGGAGACCGATCAGGAAGTGCGATGGTGCCCGGGCTGCGGCGACTATGCCATATTGAAGGCGGTGCAGCGGACGATGCCCGAACTGGGCAGCACGCCGGAAAATACGGTGTTTGTCAGCGGCATCGGCTGCTCCAGCCGCTTCCCTTATTATATGGAGACCTATGGTTTTCACACCATCCATGGCCGCGCGCCAGCGTTCGCAACAGGGCTGAAACTGGCGAATCCCGACCTCGACATCTGGATCATTACCGGGGACGGTGATGCGTTGTCGATTGGCGGCAACCATACGTTGCACCTGTTGCGCCGTAATCTGGATTGCCAGATCATGTTGTTCAATAACGAGATTTACGGCCTGACCAAGGGGCAATATTCGCCAACCAGCCGCGTCGGCACCAACAGCCCATCGACCCCCTATGGCTCGGTCGATCGTCCGGCTCAGCCTTGTGCGTTCGCGCTCGGCGCCGGTGCAAGGTTTGTTGCGCGCGGATTCGATGTGTCAAAGAATTTGCCCGAGGTGTTGAAAGCCGCCCACGCCCACCGCGGCGCGGCTTTTATCGAGATTTTTCAGAATTGTATTGTGTATAACAAAGATGTGTTCGAGGATTTTGCGGCGCCCAAGGGCGCCGAAGATCGTCAGCTTTGGTTAAAGCACGGCGAGCCGATGCTGTTCGCAAAGGGCCTGAAGGGCATTGCGCTGGATGTCGATGCGCTAACCCTCAAGGTCGTCGATGTGATCGATGGCGATTGGCAGACCGCCGGCGTGATCGTGCATGACGTCACGAACCGCAGCGTGGCGCACATGCTCGTGGAAATGCGGTTCGGCGAGTTTCCCATGGCGCTCGGTGTGCTGTACGACGATCCGCGTCCGACTTTCGAGGCCGAAGTGCTCGCGCAAAATGCATCGGTGTCTGAAGGTAAACCCGCGGACCTCGCCAAGTTGTTGGCAAAAGGGCAAACGTGGATTGTCGGTGATGAGGTGGGGCCTGAACTTTAGGCCCCACCCATGGACAATCTGACCCATAGCCTGGTTGGCGCGATCCTTGGTCAATGCGGACTGAAACGCAAGACGGCGCTGGCCATGCCGACGCTGGTCATTGCGGCGAATATACCGGACATCGATGCGGCCTGTTTTTTCTGGCTCGATGGTGCCGAGCATCTGGGATTCCGGCGCGGCATAACGCATGGGCCCATTGCAATGCTGGTGCTGCCGTTGTTGCTGTGGGCCGCTATGGTGGGTTGGGATCGCTGGCGGCGTGCACGCAACTCCGACCGGCCAGCCGTGCATCGTGGCTGGCTGCTTGCGCTGGCCTATATCGGCTGCCTGTCGCACCCGGCATTTGACTGGCTGAATGTTTACGGGATCCGCCTGCTCGAGCCATTTAGCAGTCGGTGGTTTTATGGCGACACGCTGTTCATCATCGATATCTGGCTTTGGGTTCTGTTACTCGGTGGTTTGCTGTGGTCACTTCGATCCGAAAATACGGCGGTAACTGGAAGCGGCAGGCGCAGGTCATCGGGGCGATCGCCGCTGTGTACATCTTTGCCAACGGCATCGTGACGGGCATAGCCGAGCGGGATGGCCGGGCGCTGGTAGCACAGCATTTGCAGTTTGAGCCGACGATGATGGTCGGCAGCCCGGTCCCATTCGCCTTTTGGGAACGCGAATTGCTGTGGCGTCATAATCTCGATGCGTCGGCGGGCGGGGGGTCACTCTATGGCGATGGGACGTACAGCCTGCTGGACGGAGCGAAACTGAGGATTGAGCGACATCATTATCATGGGGATCGTGATGTCTACCTTACCCGAAACAGCCCCAAAAACCGTGCGGTCGTTCATACGCTGCGGGGAACAAGCAAAATTGCCATGCAACGCGCCCAGCGCATCGCGATGACCAACCCGGAGTTTAAGGCCTTCCTGTTCTGGTCGCGCATGCCGTTGGTCAAGATCGGCCGCGACGACGTGGTGATTACCGACCAACGCTTCACCGATCCAAGGGCTGTCGATCGCTTCACCGTGCGTGCGCCGCTGGAGCGGGCCGAATGACCGCGCCCCAGATTATTTGGCTGCGACAGGATTTGCGGCTGGCGGATCAGCCTGCCTTTGCTGCGGCCGCGGCCGCTGGACCGGTCATCCCGGTTTACATTCTGGATGATGAAACACCCGCGCACCGCAAGATGGGCGGTGCGTCGCGATGGTGGCTGCACCATAGCTTGACGGCGCTCGCCGCCGATCTTGACGCCCGCGGATCGCGACTCATTTTAAGGCGCGGCAGGACGGATGCAGAGCTTGCCAAGCTTGCTGCCGAAACGGGCGCTGCGGCCGTTCATGCGCTGCGGCATGTCGAACCTTGGTGGCGCAATTCGGAGCGGGCACTCAAAAAGGCTTTGAGCGGGGATTGCGAACTTGTTTGTCATAACGGGCAATATCTCGCCCCGCCCGGCACCATAGTCACGGGTGGCGGGACGCCGTTCAAGATTTATACCCCTTTCTGGCGAGCTTTGTCGGCCACAATGCCGCCCGCAGCACCATCGCCCGCCCCGTCGGCGATCACTGCACCCGCATCATGGCCCGCATCGGACAGGCTCGCCGACTGGCAGCTGCTGCCCACTCGTCCCGATTGGGCGGCGGGGATGCGCGACATGTGGACGCCGGGCGAGGCCGGGGCGCAGAAGCGGTTGGAAGGCTTTGTGAGTCACGCCAGTCTTTATGACCAACGCCGCAACCTGCCGTCTGACCACGGTACCAGTTTCCTGTCACCGCATCTGCATTTCGGCGAGATATCGCCTGCGCGATGCTGGCATGCGACGATGGATCGTGGCGGATCGGTCGAGACCTTCCTGAAAGAGTTGGTGTGGCGCGATTATGGCGCGAACATCGTCCACCAGTATCCAGATTATGGCAGTCGCAACGCGCGCGATGCTTTCAATCACTTTCCCTGGCGCGACCCCAACGCCCCGGATGCAGCAGCAGAGCTGAAGGCGTGGCAAACGGGCCGCACAGGCTATCCCATCGTCGATGCCGGGATGCGCCAGCTGTGGGCAACCGGATGGATGCACAACCGGGTCCGCATGATCGCGGCAAGTTTTCTGATCAAACATTTGCTCATCGACTGGCGTGTGGGTGAACAATGGTTTTGGGACACGCTGGTCGATGCGGACTACGGGTCCAACGCGGTCAATTGGCAGTGGACTGCGGGTAGCGGGGTGGACAGCAACATGTTCGTCCGCATCATGGCTCCGCTGACACAATCCGAAAAGTTCGATGCTGCGGCCTACATCCGCCAGTGGATACCCGAACTGCGCGATGTGAATGACGCAAAAATTCATGACCCCGACAGCTTCGGTGCACGCCCGCGCAATTATCCCGCGAAGATCGTCGATCACCGCTTTGCCCGCGACCGCGCGCTGGCGGCGCATGACATTCGCTTCGCCTACATCAAGGCCACCGAAGGCGCGACCGACAAGGCCAAGAGCGAACGAACCGACAACCGCAACGACGACGATGAGCACTGAACGCAGCACTCGATGGGTTCTTGAGGTCATGTCCTTCTCCTCTCAAGTTCCACCGTGCCTTGGGATTGTGCGGCGTTGCACCCCGATAGCATCCTGGTGAAGTGTACGGCTATAACGTGACATCGGGCTACTTACACCGATAGTAAAGCTGTTCTTTTGGCCATTTTTGATAAGCTTTTCGCTACAACAGCATTCTAGCAAAAGACGTGCCGAAATGGAACATGCCAAAAGGCCGCATCGCTGCGGCCCTTGAAACAAAGAAGACTGCTCGCTTACGCGCCAGGGAGACGAGCGCGACGGGCGACACCATCATCGATTGCGGCCTGGGCAACCGCAGCAGCAATGGTAGGAACGACACTGCGGTTGAAGACGCTGGGAATGATATATTCCTCGTTGACCTCTTCGGGATCGATGACGCTGGCGAGGGCTTTGGCCGCAGCTAGACGCATGTTCGCCGTCATTTTCCGGGCCTGCACATCGAGCGCCCCGCGAAAGATACCAGGGAAACTGAGCACATTGTTGATCTGGTTTGGCTGGTCGGAGCGGCCCGTCGCCACCACCCGAGCATACTGGCGCAGCATATCGGGGTCGCCTTCAGGGATGGGATTGGCCATCGCGAAAATAATTGAATCGGCGGCCATGGATTGAATCATCGCTGGAGTAAGGATGTTGCCCTTTGAGACGCCAATAAAAGCGTCGGCACCCGCAAGTGCGGCGGCCAAATTGCCACTCCGACCCTCGCGGTTGGTTTGCGAGGCGATGATCCGCTGCATCGGCGTTTGCAGGCTATCATCGCCCATTTCAGGATGCCATGACGATCCACGGC
>JAAUPH010000229.1 GCA_012035435.1 Sphingopyxis sp.
GTCCGCCGCGCCTGCAACCCGGAATCTGCGCGACTCCGGCAAGCGCAGCAGGATCATCACCTGTCGCCAGCGCACCGGTAAGGCGCTAATAACAGCTAGAAAAAACCGCTTAGAAGGTTTAGGCTGCCCCAACGGAAAGCCGATTTGGCTTAATCCGCCAAACTGGCCGGATAATCAGTTTAGGGTTAATGCCCTTCCGCTAAGGAAGATTCTAGCTCGTATGGCGTAGGTTTGGCTGCGTTTTGTCGTAAGACACGCCCAAATTGGCTGGTTTGGGGCGGGCAACTAATGCGGGCGAGCTAGTCTTGGCGGCTCCCTTACGTCGCGTTACGTAAATCTGTTACATTGGCATAACGAGTGAGTCACGCTCAACGTGTTAACAAAGAGTTAATGCGGCACTGAAAGCCAAGTTGGTGCAACCATTTGGCTCAGGCGGTTTTCTTTGTGGAAGGCCGTTGGAAACAGTGCTCAAGAAAAAAAGACGGCGTGTTTTCGTAATCTGGTGAAGCAATTGTGCCGATCGGCAATCTTCAACCAAATGTGGCGCACGCACATATGTAATCACGGGGGACTAAAGCAACAGAGATTGCAAACCGGTGGAGGTAAGCGTCATGCGTGTAAACTTGAATGCAATATCCGCGCATCCCAATAGTGCGCACACAGACCCGATGCGTCTGTTTCTGATCGCCGCCCAAGGCGCGCTTTTTCAGGGCCTCGCCAGGGCCATTGAAGACCATATGCCCGCCGTGCGGGCCGAAGTGTTCCAGCAACTACCCGAGACAGCTGCCGGAAGCCCGGTCGTCCGGTTGGTGCTGCTGCATGCCGATGGCCTGAGCGATGTCACTGATATCGCACGCACTTGCGGCAAGCGGTTTCCCAATGCAGCGGTGGTTTTGCTGGTCGCCGATATGTGCGCCGATTGCACGGTGCGGGAGCGTCTTTTTGAGGAAGGGCTGGTGCAAGGCGTGGTGCCTTTGACGTTGAAGCTGGATGTATGGCTGGCCGCAATTTCCCTTCTGCTCAGCGGTGGCGAATATTATCCGCCGTCACGCCAACAAAAGGCAGCTGCAACGCCGGCAGATATTGTTGTGCCAACGGCACAGCGTCAGCCTGATGAAACACGTATGGAAATGCGGGCGTCCACCACTCAGTCGACCCACCCGGTTTTGCTTGATGTTGCTGGAACCAAGTCAGAGGCGGCCAATACTGGCGCAGAACATCAGCATGTTTCCCACCCTGTCGATGGATTGACCACGCGCGAACGCCAAATTCTGGAATTGGTTTCTGAAGGCCATCAGAATAAGTTGATTGCGCATCGCATGGCTTTATCCGAACATACCGTTAAGGTGCATGTGCACAACCTTCTGACCAAGCTGCGCGTCAGCAACCGCACTCAGGCTGCGCCGCGTTCAGGGCCGGGATTGCGCGCGTCTCTCCGTTGAGGGAAGCGGTGAGCAAAACGGTCGGCAATGGCCAACGCCAGTTGGAAGCAAGATAAAGCCGTGCGTAACGACGATCTGCTTTTGCTGGTCGGTAAATTGAATTACGCATGGACCAACACTGAAAGCCTTTTGATCTATGTCATAGCGCATCTTATGAAAACCAGCAAAGAAGCTGCGATTGTTGCTTTTCTGACATTGAATACAAGTCGGGCCCGGCTGGATTTTATTGAGCGTCTGGCCAAAATGGGTTCTACTGAAACTGAAACGCGGTCCAGGCTGCTGGATCTGTCATCGAGATTGAAGTCGGCGCTGAAAATGCGCAACAAATACAATCACTGTGTTTATTCTTTTGATAGTGCCGGCCAATTGGAAAGCACCCAACTGCTTAAAAATCGCCGACTTTGGGAAGGAGCTGAAATACGGGAAGATTGAAACGATAGACAATGAAGAAATTTCAAGGATCGAAGGAACCTTGAGCGACATCACGCGTATTAATCGAGAAATTCTCGATTTCTTCAAAGACAACAAGATCGACCTGTAAGGCCACTTCGGCCAGTTCCACTGTAGTCTGTATCGATATCGAGCGGGGCCAGCAACGAAGCTGGAGTGGTGTGGGAATGTCAACGCGAAACCGGTCCGGCGTGAAAGTCGTGGTGACGATGCTTGGCACGTGCAGCGTTACTGTCGGCAACCGCGTTGTCGCCAGCGTGCCGGCTGCGTTTTTCCGTATTGCCGCTTATTTGCTGTTGTCCGAACCCAGCCATTCTGTTTCGCGCCAGAAGCTTGCCGAATTATTCTGGCCTCATGCCGCAGCCTGCCAGGCCAGCTCAAACCTCCGCCAAAGCCTTGCCCGCATCCGGCGCTTGCAGGATGAATGCGGCTTCCAGCTCATCGATGGCAATTTTCGCTGGTTCACCTGGTTCCGGCTGCCTTGAAGTTTGGCGCCATCAATTGGGATTTGCTGGAATTCAAATCTTTTGCCGAACGGCCGGGCCGCAATGCAGCCAGTGAAATGTGCCGCCGCTACACCGGCGAATTGCTGTCCAACCTCAACGATGGCGGCTCGGTGTTCGAGGAATGGCTGGTGGAACAGCGCGAGGAAATGCGCGGCATGTTGATCGATCGGGTCACCGAAGTATTTGATGCCCATGATGCGCTGGCCGATCCCAAAGCCGTCTCATGCGCCAGGCACTTGCTGGCAATTGACGTGGCCAATGAACCGGCCTTCCGCATTTTGATGCTGGAGGCCGCACACAAAAGCGATCCCGCGCGCTTGCATCAACTCTATGAGCGCTGCGAGCGGGAAATGCACCGCGAATTTGGTGTTTCGGTGTCATCCCAGACCCGTGAACTTTATGAACGTCTGGCCGGCAAGCTCAATGCGCCTCTGGAGTGGGATGACACGTCTAAGCCTGAGCTAAGACCCCCAGTATAGCGCCCCGCATGGGCTTGTCCTGCCAGTCACGATCATAGGGCAGGCCGCGATTGCTGGGATGACCGCCCGGCTGATAAGTCAGCCATGAATCCCGGTCGCTCAGGCCCCAAGTTGTCACCGATTTGACGGCTGAAAACGCCAGCACGGTTTCAAGGTAACGCTTCACTTCGTCAGCCACCATCATATCCCGTTTCAAGGTTGGCTGGCGGATGTCGTTTTCACGCACATCAAGCTCGGTGATCGCAACCTCGAGGCCCATGGCTGACAAGTCACGCAACAGGCCGTGCACGCCGTCCTGCCATATCTTTCCCTTCCGCAGATCGAGGTGCGCCTGCAGCCCCACGCCATGCAGCGGCACGCCTTTGGCAAGCAGCCGCTCGACCAGTTTCAACAAGGCAAGCCGGCGCCGACCTTCATCGGGCGTATTGTATTCAAGGTTGAATTCATTGATGAAATTTCGGCTTTTCGGCGCACGGCCATGCGCTGCCCGCAGTGCCCATTCAATATAGTCCGGGCCAAAAGCCGCCAGAAACTGGTTCTCGCGCAGGCCATCGTTGCGAGTGCCGATATTGATCGGCTCGTTGACCACATCCCATTGATCTACCAGGTCGGAATAGCGCCCCATGACAGCATCAAAGTGGGCTTCAACAAGATCCCATTTGCGCTGTTGCGCCAACTCTTCGGCGGCCCATTTGGGCAGGCCCAGATGCCAGAGCAAGGTGTGGCCGCGGATGCGTTTGCCATTGGCCCGCGCAAAATTGGCAATGCGGTCAGACTCTCTGAAATCATAGCGCTTTCCGTTGCGCGCCAGCCAATCCCATTTGAACACCCATTCGGGTGTCACCGTCGCACATTCATGCAGCACGGCCTGTTTGCCCGGCCCGCCGGTGAACAACATGCCCGAATTGACCGCAGTGCCGAAGCTGCGCCCGCCGCCGCGCGCGACATAAGCCAGCGAATTTGACGGGCCCTTGACCGGCGCCTTGCCGGCCGCCTTTTCATTGTTGCCGCTGCAAGCCGTGATGGCCAATTGGGCCGATACGACTGCCGACATCTGAAGAAATTGACGCCGCCGCACCGGTTCCTCCCGCGACATTTTTTGGCGACGCGTAGCGTCTTTTCAAGCGTTTGACCGGTTTCCGGCCCGCTTTGTTCAGGCTGACCGTACGCTACGGCATTCTAATATCATGGGGTAATTACGCAATAAATCGAATGATCTAAGCCGTTTCAAAACTGTTCAATAATTTTATCGTCTTCATATCCTTGTGAATAGATGTAGCGTTTTGACAAATAGAGTGATTCAATCGGGGATTAATACGATGCGTTCGCTGATCAAATACGTCGCTGTGGCGTCGGCGACTTCACTATTGTGCTCCGCCGCATGGGCCGATGCGGAAATCCGGCTGATGATGGCTGGCGAGGCTTATGATGGCCCGCCGGCGTTCGAATTGCGCATGGAAGGGCGGCTGGTGGGTTCCGGCTTTGTCACTTCGGCGCTCGATACCCGCACAGGCGGGCGGCTGTATTTCAACGCCCAGCCGCAAAACTATGTCCGCGAATTTGTGTTCAAGATTCCAGAAGCGACGTTCGACCCAAAGGCCGAGTTGACCGTCTCGCTGGTCAATGACCGGTACAGCAAAGAGGGCAGGGGCCATGACCGCAACCTGTTCATCCAATCCATCAGCGTGAACGGCCAGATGCTGCGCAGCGGCGACATTGAACTGCGCGCGTCGGGCACCAATCGCGATTTTGAATATCTGGCCGGGTTTGTGCCGGTTTACGAGCAGGGCGAGGTCGCCGCTGCCATGCTGGCAGACGTCGGCTGCCGCCACGTCACGTCGGTCACTCCGAGCGCCGTGAGCTCTTCGGCGAGACCGAGAGATGGTCAACAAGAAGGTCGCTGCCATCCAGGCGCACCACATGACACCGATCATGTGCTGTG
>JAAUPH010000230.1 GCA_012035435.1 Sphingopyxis sp.
GCCGAAGCCGCCGGGATCGACATCGCCTCGCTTACGGGGAGCGGCCCCAATGGCCGGATTGTGAAGGCCGATGTCGAAGCGGCCATGGCAGGCGGCAAAGCTGCTCCGGCACCTGTCCTGACCGCGCCAGTTGCTGCGGCGCCTTCCGCGCCGTTCAGCACCGAAATCCCGCACACGACGGAAAAACTGTCGAACATGCGCAAAACCATCGCGCGCCGCCTGATCGAGAGCAAGCAACAGGTGCCGCACATCTATCTCACTGTCGATGTCCAGCTCGACAAATTGCTCAAGTTGCGTGGCGAGCTCAATGCCGCGCTCGAAACCAGCGGCGTCAAGCTGTCGGTCAACGACATGCTGATCAAGGCGCTCGCCAAGGCGTTGATCGCGGTGCCGAAATGCAATGTCTCGTTCGCAGGAGACCAACTGGTCAGCTATGCCCGCGCCGACATCAGCGTCGCGGTAAGCGTGCCCGCAGGCCTGATCACCCCGATCATCACGGGGCCGAGAGCAAGGCAATCAGCGCGATTTCGGCGGAGATGAAGGATCTTGCAGGCCGCGCCAAGGACGGCAAGCTGCAACCGCATGAATTTCAGGGTGGCACCGCCAGCCTGTCGAACATGGGGATGTTCGGCATCAAGCAGTTCGAAGCCGTCATCAACCCGCCGCAGGGGATGATCATGGCCATCGGCGCGGGCGAGAAACGCCCCTATGTCATCGACGACAGCTTGCAAATCGCCACCATCATGTCGGCCACCGGCAGCTTTGACCATCGTGCCATCGACGGCGCCGACGGCGCGCAGTTGATGCAGGCGTTCAAGGCGCTGATCGAAAGTCCGCTTGAGTTGGTAGCGTGAAGCAGGACAGTTTCTTGCAGAATCAAACGCTCAATCCCACGTCGTCGTCGATTGCCCAAAATGGGATTGCCTTGCAGAGCCGACACCATCTCTGCAGGAGGATAATCTGCCAAGCATTTGCCCGGCGTCGATTTGCCCACCCTGCGATACGCAGCAACACGTGCGCGCGGCACGCCACTGTCCAGCAAAATCCGCATCGCTTCTCGCGTAAACTTCCGTCTATGCATGAACATCTCGTCGGACATTTTTGTGTGAGCCTAATACGCTCAGGCATCCGCACAAAACTGTTAAAAGTCCAATCTTTGTCGATGCAATCTTTACCCAGCATGTTGCCTTCGAATTAGATCGTTTCACCCCGGTGCCGCTCATCGTAACCGTCTCGAATGCGACCAGGCGCCAGATCGAGCAGAACTGAAAAATTATTGCTGCGACCGCTGGTAATCCTTCGGCACATTGCCCCAACGTGTGCGAGCATAATGTGACCATTCTGTTCGACGCACTTGAACCCGATTGTCTCGCCGAAATTGCCACCGTATTCGCAACAGGTCCGTATGACCTGCTGGCTGGCTGGCCAGGTCTCCGCCATGGCAAGACGGCAGGGTCAAATTCGTCGAGGTCTAGGCATCGAGCGAGTCTTCCCACGCCAATCAGGCACGGCTGATCTCCAAGTTGCTGCCGCCGCTGGCTGCGAGGTTGCTCAATAAGAGGCGAGGAAGATATCCTGATGAGAAATTTGGTGATCAAGCGCGTTGAAAAACGGTTTCCGATTGGACGGTAAACCGCCAGGGTTGAATTCAAGTTGATGTCACCAAACCGGCGCGGCAAAGCAGCCGACTGGTAGCGATTGCTGTTGAAACGCTGGCACCATAAATTCGGCTATTTTATCCGGCAAAATCATAAGATTAAGGATATGACGGACTTGCTTCCGGCAACCCATGATACAATAAATATTTTCTCTATCAATCTCAGTAACTTATGGCGCATTAGAACGATTGAGTGGGAGTAGGCCGCGCGGCGTCAGAATTCGACGCCGAGCTGAAAATTGACTTTGGTGTCGTCGGGAGCAGTACCGGCGCCAGCGTCATGTATGGGCACAGCGGCCTCCAACTGAAATTCCACCGGCCCCACATCGCCGCGCAGTCCGCCCCCTGCCGACATCAAACTGCCGCCGCCAAATCCGCTGCGCAAATTATGGACATATCCGCCGTCGAGAAAGACATAGGGCTGCAGCCGCTTAATCCCGCGTAGCGGCTTGTCGAACTGATAGCCGAGCTCAGCCATGGCGAGCACGCCCTGATCGCCTGAGCGTTCGAAGAAATCAAAACCGCGTCCACTGTAAGCGCCGCCCACCCCCAGCTCTTCCGATGACAGCAGCGGTTCCGACGCGATCTGCCCCGTGACCGCTACACGCATCGTCATGTCGCCTGCGACTTTGCCCGACCAGTTGGTCCAGAACCGGCCCATGGTAAACTGGCCGTCGGCATCGCGGCGCGACGACAGCGGATCGCCCGAGCGGTTGCTGGCCAGCATATCGAGTCCCTGCCGCAGCTGCACCCCCGCGCGCAGCCAGCCCTTGCCGACCTTCACCGATGACGACACGCCGACTGACAGCGTTACGACCGTGTCACTTTGCAGCAGCGCATTCAGGCTTTCCTGTTCGACCTTCAGATATTCAAACTCGCCATCGAGCCACAAATTGGTGGTTCGCGAGCGGCGCAGCGGGTGGGTGATCGACAGCGCGGCATATTGGCTGCGGGCTTCACGCCGGGGACGCAGTCCGCGCGCGGCAATCTCGCTCGCGCTCCACCCCGCGCTAAGCTCGGCGCGGGTGCCGTTGTCATCAAGCCCCAAATTATAGCTCACACTCGCCGCTGCCAGCTCTTCGGGGTCCGCCGGATTGGTGCGAAAAGTGACATTGGCGCTGTCCGATGCGTCGAAAACGGCGACCCCGGTCACGCCCAAACGCGCACGGTAGGGGCCGATATTGTTCGACCCATAATTGTCGGCGACCAGCGATCCGCGCAGTTTGCGCCGTTCCTTGACCTTCACCAGCAAGACCTGCCGATTCCCTTCTACGAGCAACTCGGTGCGGTCAACCGCGATCTGGGGGATGTTATTGGCCAGCATCAATCGGCGTTCGAGCTCGTCGCGCATGATCGTGGTGCCCACGAGCGGATCGAGCAATTCGCGCAGTGCGCGATTGGCTGATCCTTCGATGCGAACCTCGTCGATGGCACCCGTCTGCAGGATGATCTTGACGATGCCGAGTTCGACCTGCTGCCGCGGCACATAAGCGCTGGCCAGCACCATGCCGCGGGTGCGGGCCACCTCGGCAATTTCCTGGGCGAGCCGGGCCAGTTCCTGGCTCGTTGCATCCTTGCCCAAAAAGCGCTCGATCGCCGTTTCGAACATCGCATGGTCGACCGCCGCGCTGGTTTCGACCAGCACCGATCCGATCCGCACCGACGGGGTCGCGGCATCGTTGGCCGATGCGTTGTCCGCCGAAGCGCTGCTGCTGCGCACCAACTCCGGCGCAGATGCATCGGTGTCGCGATCGCGGCCGACGGGATCCGTCGGCTTGGGCAATATGGAGCGCAAATCTTCGCTCTGCTGCGCCAGCACCGGTGCGGCGCTGAGCAAGGCTCCGCACAGGCAGAGTCGCAATAAGGTGGTCGCACGCGGCATGGGGATGGTGTCTAACGCTCTGTTGCTGGTCCTGCGGCCGCCTTTTGATCCAAAAGCCTTGCATCCGGGTTAACTGCAAGGATTTCAAAAATTTACCCGATCTTAAGCATGTTCGGCAAAGCTCCCTTTAAGTCTTAGCGCGTAGGCCATCAGACGGAATTGCAACAATTTTGTCTGGACACCGAAAATGCGCAGGTTTGAAACGATCATTGGATCGCTGATCGCCATGATGATAGCGGCGCTGCTGCTCGTCAGCCCCGCGCAGGCCCAGACCAGAAGCTGGCAACTGTCCGAGGTCAGCGGCAGCGTGTCGGTCGAAACCGCCGGGAAAAGCGTTGCTGCGGCGCGCGGCATGGCGCTGAAAGCCGGCGATGCCGTTACGACCGGGGCCACTGGCCGCGCGGTGATCGTGCGCGGCGGCGAATATGCCATCGTCAGCCCCAAAAGCCGCATCCGCATCACCAAGCCGCAGGAAGATGGCGCGATAACGCAAATTTTCCAGTCAATCGGCAGCGTGCTGTTCAAGATCAAGAAAAAGGAAACGCCGCATTTCGGCGTGTCCACTCCCTATCTGGCGGCTGTCGTGAAGGGCACGACCTTCAACGTCACAGTGACGCCCAACGGTGCCACGGTGCAGGTCACCGAAGGCCGCGTCGAGGTTGGGACCAAGGACGGCGGCGCCAAGGATATGATTGTGCCGGGCCGCATCGGCCGCGTTGATGCGCGCGATCCCCAGTTGCTCAAAGTGGTTGGCGACGATGAAAAATCGATCCGCTCGCCGTTGCCGTCGGCACCCGTTGTTACCGAACCGGCCGCGGCCGCGCAGAACAATGATGACGCTGCCAAGACGAAGGCGGCGGATGACAGCGATGACGGGGACACGACCACGATCACCGGCACGATCGAAGGCGGGACCAGCGGCGGCTTTTCGAAATAGCGCGTGTCGTTGAGCCGCGGGGTGACCCAGTCGCCGCTCGCGATCATCTCGCGGCGGCGCTCGAAAAGCCGAACGATGGTCTTGTGGGCGGCGAAGTCCGACGGCAGCGTCGTCATGGGCGGCATCAGCTTCGAGCCGACCTACGAGATATCGTGGGCTTCGACAACCCTGGCGATCGCACGGTTCTCGGCGATGTTGTACCCCGGCGGCGGAAGAACGAAGCCGAAGATGAGGTTCTGATTGCCCTTTGGCAGATAGTCGGTGTCGGGCATGAGGCCGCCCGGCTCGAGCAGAATGAAGCGAGACGAGAACGGCGATCAGCACCACCCGCCTGAAGAACCC
>JAAUPH010000231.1 GCA_012035435.1 Sphingopyxis sp.
CATTCATGTCGGTTCCTTCCGTCATCTCCAGTGCTTCGCCAACCCGCGTCGATGCGTGGTACCCCGCAAGGCCGCGGCTCAGCTCGTCCGCATCTCCGCCGCTGCATCCATCACGGCCCGCACGATCTTGTCGTAGCCGGTGCAGCGGCACAGGTTCCCAGCCAGCCAGTATCTCACTTCGATCTCGCTCGGGTCGGGATTGCGCTCGAGCAGCGCCTTCGCCGCGACGATGATGAACCGCCTTGTCGAGGCCGGACGACTGCGCTGGTTCCACTCGACGTGACAACGCCCTGGTCGACCCCTTCGCGAAAGGTCTTTCGCGCGGCCTTGGGCGCGGACGCCACGCTGCGGCTCCACGCGGGAACTTATGTGAAGGCGGAACTCGCCCAGTCAGACGGCCCTGGCTTTGCGCAATCGGATTCGGTCGATGGCGGCCTGATATTTGCGCCGCGCGCTGCAACGGGCGGCAAGGCACGCGCCTGGCGCAGCGAAATCGCGCTCGATTTTGCCGAAATGCAGGGGAAAAGCGGCGATCACGGCAAGGCGGCTGCCTATTTCGAACATTTCGGCGCAGCTTTCAGTGGCAATGCCCAACTGACCGGCGGCGAAACCGAACGCTGGGGCGCTTCGCTAGCCCTGCCGGTCGGCAAAGCCACCCGCATCTCTGCCAAGGCCGAGCAACTTGCGACCATCGGTATCGGCCGCCGCACCGTCGCCACGGCGGACGCCGCGCAACAGCTTACGCCTCAGCTCAGCCTGTCACTCGGCGTACGCCATGATGATCAGGCGGTGGGACTGATCGGCAACAGCCGCCAGTCGGGAGCGCGCACCGATGTCGCGGTGCAGCTTGGGTTTGCGCCAGCCCGTGCCAACTGGTCGCTCTATGGCTTTGGCCAGCTCACCGCCGATCGGGCGCCGACGCGCCAGCGCAACAACCGCGCGGGGCTGGGCGGCAAATTTGAGGTCAGCGACCGCGTCAGCCTGTCCGCCGAGGTTTCGGCGGGAGACGGCGGGCTGGGCGCCAACGTCGAACTATCGCACCGCTATGGCAGTGGGTCAGAGGCTTATTTGGGCTATGCGCTCACCACCGATCGTACCGATGTCGGGCTTGAACCAATTGGCAGCCTGACGCCCGTCACCCCCGGCAGCTTCACCATCGGCGCGCGCCACCGTTTCACCAGCGCGCTTAACATCCGCGCCGAAAACAAGCTCGGCCACGGCGGCCCCGCACCCAGCCTCATGCGCAGCTTTGGGCTCGACTGGAACCCGTCGGAGCGCTGGTCCTTCACCGGATCCTTCGAACGCGGGCATATTGACGATGTCGATACCGGCAGCTTCAAGCGGACCGCCGCAACCATCGGCGTGGGCTATACCGACGCCGAGGTGCAGGTCGCGACCAATGTCGAGGCTCGCATCGAAAGCGGGCGCGGGCGCGAGCAGAATGTCTGGCTGTTCCGGGGCAGCGCAGCGGTGGAAGTGACCCCCGACTGGCGCGCGATCGCGCGGCTGGTCTTCGCGCTGGCCGACAATGATACGACGGACGTGCGCGCCGCCGATTATGTTGAGGGCACAATGGGCTTTGCCTATCGCCCAATCCTGAACGACCGGCTCAACGTGCTGGCGCGCTACACCTATTTGCAAGACCTGGGGCCGGTGGGGCAGCTGGCCGGCGGCGGCCAGACCGCAGCGCCCAAGCAAAAGAGCCAGATACTGGCCATCGACGCCAATTTCGATCTGACCAAAACACTGACGTTGGGTGCCAAATATGGCTATCGCGAGGGGCGCGTCTCCTTGTCGCGTGAGAGCGCGCAATTTGTGTCCAGCAGCACCCATCTTGGCGTGCTACGCCTCGACTGGCGGCTTGTTAAACAATGGGACGCCGTGGTTGAGGGCCATTATCTGTCGGCCGACCGCGCACAGGATCGCCGCGTTGGGGGCATCGCCGCGCTCTACCGCCACCTTGGCAACAATGTGAAATTGGGCGCAGGCTACAGCTTCTCGGACTTCTCCACCGATCTTGCTGACCAGAGCTATTCGAGCAAAGGTTTTTTCATCAACCTTTTGGGCAAGTTTTGAGGAGGGGAATGTGGGTAAGTCAGCGCGCGTGACCGCGCTGGTGTTGCGCTTGGCCGCGCGCCCGCGCTAAGCGCGTGGGCATGGCAACCCATATTCTCCTCACCGGCGCATCGCGGGGTATTGGCGCGGCAATTGCTGCGGCTCTCACCCAGCCCGATGTCCACCTGATCGCGCTGTCGAGCAAAGACGGTGACCTTGCCGATCCTGCCGTGCCCGCGCGACTCTGGGACGATGCACTGGCGCGGCTTGACGGCCGCATCGACGTGTTGATCAACAATGCCGGGGTGTTTGAGGCGAATCCGATTGACACCGATGACGCTGAATGGCTCGCAGGGTGGGATCGCACGCTGCAGATCAACCTGACCGCCGCCGCCGACCTGTCGCGGCGCTTCGTCAATCACAGGCTGGCCAGCGGCGGGGAAGGACGCATTGTCAATATCGCCAGCCGGGCGGCGCATCGCGGCGACAGCCCGGCGCACTGGCATTATGCGGCGGCCAAGGCGGGCATGGTCGCGATGACCAAGACCATGGCGCGCGGTTATGCCGGGCGCGGCATCCTGGCGTTTGTCATATGCCCCGGTTTCACCATGACCGGCATGGCCGAGGAGTATCTGGAAAGCCGCGGCGGCAACAAATTGCTCGCCGACATCCCGCTCGGCCGCGTGGCGATGCCCGACGAAGTCGCCGAAATGGCGCGCTGGTGCGCGCTAAATGCGCCGCCGTCGATGACCGGTGCCGTGCTGGATGTGAACGGAGCGAGTTATGTTCGGTAGATTGACCGCCTATACTGTGGCCCTCCTCCTAACCGCCTGCGCCAGCGCCGACCGCGCCCCGATCCCGCTCAGCGATGTGCGCCAGCAAGGCCAGACGCTGGCAAAAGCGTGCGAAGGCCGCGACGGGTGGAGCGATCCCGCGCCGCCCGCGCGCATATTTGGCAACACTTATTATGTCGGCACCTGCGGCATATCTGTCCTGCTGGTGACGTCGCCCGAGGGGCATGTACTGATCGACGGGGCGACCGAAGAGGCCGTGCCGTCGATCCTCGCCAACATCCGGACACTGGGATTTGATCCGAAAGACGTCAAATACATCGTCGGCAGTCATGAGCATATCGATCATATGGGCGGGTTTGCCGCACTGAAGACCGTGACCGGCGCAAAGCTTCTAGTCAGTGCCATGGCCCGCAACGTGCTCGAAACCGGCCGCACGGACCCCGCCGATCCGCAACATAGAATCATCGATGACATGCGCCCCGTGGCCGTTGATGGCACGCTGACCTTCGATCCCGAACCGGGCATGATCATCACGGGCGAACCGACACGGGTTATGTCGCTTAGGCCGCACTTCACCCCCGGCCATACCTCAGGCGGGACGAGCTGGACGTGGCAGAGCTGCGACGGGCCCAACTGCGCGATATTCGCCTATATCGACAGCCTCAGCGCGGTGGCGCGGGACGATTATCGCTTCACCGATCACCCCGACCGCGTGGCGCCCTTCCGCGAAACATTTGCGCGCGTGAACAAAATGCCCTGCGACATATTGGTGACGCCGCACCCGTCGGTTTCGAACCTGTTCCAGAGCCTTGCCGGGGCCGAGCCGCTGGTCGATCGCGACGCCTGCCGCCGGTTGGTACATGCGTCGCGCAAGCGCCTCGACGACCGACTGGCCAAGGAAGCAGCGACGCCGAAATAATGGCAGGCTGGCTCCTCTCGCTGCGCTGCACCCGCGCCGAAGCCGAAGCGCTGTCGGACGAAGTGCCTGCGCTCGATGCGCTGGCCGATCCGCCGGTCATCGTGACGCGGGAGATCGACGAGACTGCGGATATATGGCAGCTCGATTGTTATTTCGGCGAACGGCCAAGCGCCGCAACCGTCAAATTGGTGCAGGCCGAGGTGCCCAGCGCGCGGCGGGCCAAGCCCGACCTCACGCCCCTCCCCGATGATGATTGGGTGACGCTCAGCCAGCAGGGGCTGGAACCGGTCCATGCGGGGCGTTTTTATGTCCACACCGCCGACAATCGCGGCGCGGTGCCGCCGGAAGCCCGCGCGTTGCAGATCGACGCGGGGCTCGCCTTTGGCACCGGGGGGCATGATACGACGGCGGGCTGTCTGGCGATGCTCGACCGGTTGGCCCGCACGGGCAAGCGGTTCGCAAACATCGCCGATATCGGATCGGGCACCGGGCTGCTCGCCTTTGCCGCGCTGCACCTGTGGCCCGGCGCGCGGATGCTGGCGAGCGATATCGATCTCGTCAGCGTCGATGTGCTGTGCGCCAATGCCCGGCTCAATGGTTTTCTCGTGGGGCGCGCGCGGGGACAGGTGACCGGGATCGCCGCCCCCGGCACCAACCACCCCGCAATCCGCCACCGCGCACCCTATGATCTGCTCATCGCCAACATCTTGGCTGAGCCGTTGATCACGCTCGCGCCTGATTTCGCTGCCGCGACCGCGCCTGGCAGCTATGTCATCCTCGCAGGCCTTATCGCGCCGCAGGAACCCGCCGAGGTCCTTGTGGATGAAGTAGTCGAAGGTGTTGCGCGCGGTGTAGCGGTCGAGATGAACGCGCAGTGGGGCTGCATCGAGTTCATGCAGGAAGGCTCGACCGAGGCCGCGGACCTGCGCATCATACCAGCTCCGGGCCTCCAGTATCTCTGCGCGCGCTCCGGCCGAAACCGTACGCGCACTGACGTTCAGCCGCGCTCGGGTGTCCGCCGCTCCTGCCTCTGCTCGTCAACGAC
>JAAUPH010000232.1 GCA_012035435.1 Sphingopyxis sp.
CGCCCTCCCCTTCAGGGGAGGGCAGCGAGACTTGGCAGCTCGCTGCCTAGTCGCAGCCGGAGGGGACTGTCGGCATCGCGCAAGGCGGCCAGCCCCCACCCCAACCCCTCCCCTGAAGGGGAGGGGCTAGTTAGCATTACCCAAGCAGCTCTTGTTCAAGCTTCTTGGCCATTTCTTCGATATTCTCCGGCGGCCAGCCAGGGATGTCCATACCCAGACGCAGACCCATCGACGACAGCACTTCCTTGATTTCGTTCAAGGATTTGCGGCCGAAATTGGGGGTCCGCAGCATTTCCGCTTCGGACTTTTGCACCAGGTCACCGATATAGATGATGTTGTCGTTCTTGAGGCAGTTTGGCGCTGCGCACCGACAGTTCAAGCTCGTCGACCTTCTTCAAGAGGAAGCGGTTGAGCTGGTTGACGTCCGATTCCTCAGGGCTTGCCGACGGTACCGCAATGCCAATCATGCCCGTGTCGCTGATCGCATCTTCGAAGTGGACGAAGACTTGCAGCTGGTCCTGCAGGATGCGCGCGGCATAGGCGACGGCGTCCTCCGGGCTCACCGTACCGTCGGTTTCGACGGTCAGCGACAGCTTGTCATAGTCCAGTTCCTGCCCGATGCGGGCATTGTCGACCTTATAGGCAACCTGGCGCACCGGCGAAAACAGCGAGTCGACCGGGATCAGACCAATCGGCGCATCGGCCGGGCGGTTGGTCATGGCAGGCACATAGCCTTTGCCGGTGTCGGCAACGAGTTCCATGTTCAGCGTCGCACCCTGATCGAGGTGGCAGATCACCAGATCAGGGTTCATCACCTTGATGTCGCCCGATACCATGATGTCGCCGGCCTTGACGGTCGCGGGGCCGGTTGCCGACAGCTGCAGCCGCTTGGGGCCTTCGCCTTCCATGCGGAGCGCGATCTGCTTCACATTGAGCACGATGTCGGTCACATCTTCACGCACGCCAGCCAGCGACGAAAATTCGTGGAGCACGTTTTCGATCTTGATCGAGGTGATGGCCGCACCCTGCAGCGACGAGAGCAATACGCGGCGCAGCGCGTTGCCCAGCGTCAGGCCAAAGCCGCGCTCGAGCGGTTCGGCGACAAAGGTCGCCTTGCGCTTGCCGTCGGCACCAGCCTTGATTTCCAGGTTGCTGGGCTTCTTCAATTCCTGCCAGTTCCGGATATTGACAGTCATGGATTTCCCTTTGCTTTTTGCGGGACGGGCGGGCGAGATGGCCTGCCGTCCGGCGAAATTTCCGAAAGGCCCGCGAATCTGCGGGCCGACAGCAACGTCAGACGCGACGGCGCTTGGCCGGGCGAACGCCATTGTGCGGGATCGGCGTCACGTCACGGATCGAAGTGATGTGGAAACCGACCGCTTGCAGTGCACGAAGCGCCGATTCACGGCCCGCGCCCGGACCCTTGACTTCGACTTCCAGCGTACGGACGCCATGTTCGGCTGCTTTTTTGCCGGCGTCTTCGGCGCAGACCTGCGCCGCATATGGCGTCGATTTGCGGCTGCCCTTAAAGCCCATCATCCCGGCGCTCGACCACGCAATGGCGTTGCCCTGGGCGTCGGTGATGGTCACCATGGTGTTGTTGAAGGTGGCATTCACATGGGCCACGCCCGATGAGATGTTTTTGCGTTCGCGCCGACGAAGGCGCTGAGGTTCGCGAGCCATTTTACTATCCTAAATCCTGAAACTGGTGGAAGCGGCCGGTTGCGCCATATCTATGGCTTGCCTCCGCCGGAGAAATAAGGAAGTTCGTCTCTTGGACGAAGTTCTGATCTTATTTCTTCTTGCCCGCGATCGCCTTGGCCTTACCCTTGCGGGTGCGCGCATTGGTGTGCGTGCGCTGGCCGCGGACTGGCAGGCCCTTACGATGGCGCAGCCCGCGATAGCAGGCCAAGTCCATCAACCGCTTGATGTTCATCGCCGTCTGGCGGCGCAGATCACCCTCGACCGTCTGATCGGCGTCGATCGTTTCGCGGATCTGCAAAACTTCCGCGTCCGACAGGTCCTGAACCCGCCGCTCATGCGTGATGCCCAGCTTGTCGGCGATGTCGACAGCGGTCTTGCGACCAATGCCGTGGATATAGGTGAGCGCGATGATCACGCGCTTGTTGGTGGGCAGGTTCACACCCGCAATACGTGCCATGATAACTTTCTCCTGCTCCACGGGGCGCGTTGGCACACCGCCCCATCTCAAAGCGTCTGTTTCCAACACGAAAAACGGACCACGATGCGCAGAATCACGCTTCGCCGTCCGGATTTGCTGTCGGAATGGCGCCGCCGTTACGGTGAGTCGGCCGCAAAGTCAAGCACAGCGCAGGGGATTTCGCGGCGCAGCGATTTGTGGCACCGCATGATGATGGCCACACCCGATCGTCACGATGCCTTAGTCGATAAGCTTGCCGACCATGTGCTGGCGCATGGATTGGCCGCGTCCAGTCTGCGGCCGCTGGCCCGCGCGGCGGGCACCAGCGACCGGATGCTTCTCTATTACTTCGCCGATAAAGATGCGGTGATCGGTGCGGCGCTTGCGCGCATTGCCGCGCGGATGGTTACGATGCTCGACATGGCCGCCCCGCGCGCCCCGCTGGCACCAGATGCACTGCGCGATCATCTGGCGCCGCTGCTGACCGATCCGAATGTCTGGCCGTATATGCGGGTGTGGCTCGACATGGCGGCGCGTGCGGCGCAGGGTGATGTCGCCATTCGCACCGTAGGCGGAGGCATCGGCCGGGCCTTCCTCGACTGGCTCGCCCGCCACCTGGCGGCCGAGGATCGCGAGGGTGAGGCGGCCCGGCTGTTGATCGAGATTGAAGGAACGATGCTGCTGGCGAGCCTCGGGCTTGTCGAGGCTATTGCGGCGGCACGCGGTTGAACCAGCAGGCAAGTGCAATGGCGACAAAGCCGCCCCACAAGATCACCGCGCCCGACGCTGCGGTCTGCGTGACGCCGGGACCGTAAAGGGCGGGGAACCATGCTAGCGCTATGCCATCAAGCATGATCGCGGCAGCGGTAACAATGGCGATACCAAGTGCAACATGTTGGCCGTCCAGTTTCGCCAGTCGGCGGACGAGCAAGACGACCGGCAGCGTGCCGGGGATAAGCGCGGCATAGACGATCAGGCGCGCCGGGCCATCGAACCACCCCATGTCGCCGACGACCCGGCAGATGATGGCGCCGACAAACCAGAAAATCCAACCGCTGACGATCAGTGTGGCGAGTTGCCCGGTGGTGAAGGGTAACCGTGGCGACGATGAAGCGGACATGCAAACCTCCATATGTAGCAATTGCTACAGAGCGAGTAGCAGGTTGTAGCATTCGCTACAAGAGTGCTGCAGCATGATGATAGGAGATTGATGATACCGTCATGCCGAATTTGTTTCAGCATCCATGGTACCATCTCGCCGCCTTGCGCCATGGACCCTGAAACATGTGCAGTGTGCCGACACAAACTAACCTACGCTGGTAAAGACTAGATTTCTGGAGATTCACTATGCCATAGTCCGCGGCGCAATCTCGGCCGCGCGCTCTGCCAGCCGGTCGACTACAGCGCTATGGATTGGTGCAGCACAGGCAATCACCCCAAACGCCTGTGCGCACGGTGTGTTGAAGGCAAGCGGGCGCCGAACGCGTCGCTGACGCGCGCTCCTGCTTCTACCGCGATCAGCGCGGCGGCCGCGACATCCCATTCAAACCCCCACCGCAAGGTTGCGACCAGATCGGCCTCGTCGGCTGCGACCATGGCGATGCGCAGCGCGATGCTGTTTGGCTTGGCGACCATGGCCAGATCGCTATCGACGCGGGGCAGCGCATCGGCAGGCACGCGCGCGCCGGGGAAGCTGATACGCTGGCTGGCAGTCAGGTCGATCCCATTGCGCTGCGCCCCGCGCCCACGCTCGGCGACCCACAGCTCATCGCGAGCAGGGGCATAGAGCACGCCCAGTACCGGCGCCCCTTCAAGCACCAGCGCTACCGACACCGCCCAGCCGGGGCGGCCGCGCACAAAATCGCGGGTCCCGTCAATGGGATCGACGCACCACATGGCACGACAATTGAGGCGGGCGGGATCGTCGGCGGTTTCTTCAGACAGCCAGCCGGCGTCGGGAGCGATGGCACCCAGCACGGCCTTCAACCGCGCATCGACCGCCAGATCGACATCGCTGACGGGATTGTTCGGACTCTTGTCCCAGACGGTCACGCCCTTGCCCTCACCGCGCCAGCGCGCGAGCGCCATGTCGCCGACTTCGCGGGTTGCGGCAACTACGGCCTCAAGGTTGACGCCCGGCAGGTCTGCCCCCTAACCGCTCGCAACCGTCATGCCATCGATGCGCAGCGTCGGCACATTGGTGGCATAGCGAAATTCCAGATCGTCGGCGGCGACGAGCGCGCGGTACATATCGATCAAGTTGCCCGCGATGGTAAATTCGGCAATCGCTTCGGCAATCTGGCCGCCGCGAATGGCAAAGCCCGACGCGCCCCGGCTGTAATCGCCAGTGGTCGGGTTAACCCCCTGACCGATCAGCTCGGTGACATAAACGCCCTCGGCAACATCGGCTATCAGCGCGGCGGGGGTGATGCGGCCGGGGGCGAGGTGGACGTTGGATACGCCGACACCCGATGCGCCGCCGCCGCGGCTGGCATGGCCGGTGCTCTTCAGGCCGAGCTGCCGCGCCGCCGCGTTGATGCGGGCGATCCAGAGCCGGCGGTAGTCGCGCTTGCGCTGCCGGCGGTGCCGGTAAGCGAAGAACATCGACCGCATGAGCTGCTCGTGCGCGGCCGTAAAGGT
>JAAUPH010000233.1 GCA_012035435.1 Sphingopyxis sp.
GTGCCACACGATCAGAAGACAGGGTTCGGGGTTGAGGCATGACAGCAGGCTGACCCGCACGGCTGTCGATTGTCAACCGGTGCAGCCTGTCAGCCGCGCGGGCTTTGCGCTAGAAGCGCGCACATGGCCACCAACCCCCTGCCTCCACCCCGGTTTCGCACCCGTGCTTGGCGTTGCTGTATCACTGTCCGGCAAGGCCTGGCGCTGGCGCGGCGGTAATATGGAACTGGGCGAAGATCATCTGGCCGGGCCGCATGGTCTTGACCGGACGATCCTTGACCAATTGCTGCTGACCCGCGGCGTGGCAGAGGACGATCTGGCCCGCCACGCCGTGCCCACCATTCGCGGCTTTCTGCCCGATCCGTCCGTCTTTCAGGACATGGACACCGCCGCCGAACGTCTCGCCCGCAGCGTGCAGACGGGTGAGCGCGTGACAATCTACGGCGATTACGATGTCGACGGCGCGACCAGTGCCGCGCTGCTGGTGGAACTCCTTCGCCAGCTGGGGCTGGAGGCAGCCTATTACATCCCCGACCGCCTGCTCGAAGGCTACGGCCCATCGGGCGAGGCGTTGGTCAGGTTGGCGGAAAGCGGATCGCAGCTGATCGTCACCGTCGATTGCGGGGCCATGGCGCATGAGGCGCTGGGCATGGCCCGCGATGTCGGGGTCGATGTGATCGTGGTCGATCACCACAAGTGCTCGCCCGAACTCCCGCTGGCAACGGCGCTGGTCAATCCCAACCGCCTCGACGAAAGCGATCTGGGCGCGGCGCACGGCCATCTGGCGGCGGTTGGTGTCGCCTTCTTGCTGGGCGTCGCCTTGGTGCGCAACCTGCGCGGCAAGGGCTGGTTT
This sequence comes from Sphingopyxis sp., assembly GCA_012035435.1. The sequence goes on from JAAUPH010000233.1 coordinate 854, forward strand.
GGCGAGCACCGGCGTGAGCCTGACCTGATGGGCCTGCTCGATCTCGTCGGCGTTCTCTGTCACGCCCCGGGGTCGGCGCCGATCTCGGCCGCCCGCAGCGCTGCGACCATCAACCCCAGCGAATCCAGCCCAAGATCCGGATCTTCGGGGCGGTCGTTGACCTGACCCCCGCCAATGATCACCGGAATGCGTTCAGCGTCGGTCATGCTCATGCGAAACAGGCTCCTCTTGCGCCCGCCATTGCGGATCGTCGGCACGGGCGCAACCCGTCACCTCGCCAGCGGCGGAGCGTTTCGGACCAGCAGCAAATACATCACCGGCGTCACCACACGCGATAGCAAGGTGGACGACACCAGCCCGCCAATAATCACCCAGGCAAGCGGGGAGAATAGCCCCGATCCCGACAGCGCCAGCGGCAGCAAGCCGCCAATCGCGGTCACGCTGGTCAGCAGCACGGGCAGGAACCGCACCTCCCCCGCTTGCTCGATGGCATCGCGCAGCTCAGCGCCTTGCTGTCGCAACTGCGTCGTGAAATCGACCAGCAAGATGCTGTTCTTAATCTCAATCCCGATCAGCGCGACAAAGCCGATCAGTGCATTATAGCTTAACGAATTGCCCGTCAGCAGCAGCGCGATCAACCCGCCGAACATTCCGAGCGGGATAACGCCCGCCACCACCAGCGTCTCGCGGAACCGCCCGAACTCCAGCACCAACACGGCGAGCACGCCGAACAGCGCCAACAGTACGATCGGCCCCATCCCGGCAAAGCTGTTCGCCGACGCCTGCGCCTCGCCGCCAGTGGCAAGCCGATATCCGGGTGGTAGCCTTATCGCTTCCAGCTGCCGATAAAATTCGCGGCTCACCTCAGAATTCAGATATCCGGTCTCGATATAGGCCGAAATGCTGTTCGACCGCTGTTGCTGGTATCGGCTGATCTGCGCCGGCGCGCTCGCCAGAAAGGGTTTGCTGATCTGGGTCAGCGGCACGATGCCGCCATTGCTGCTTGGCACATAAATATTGTCGAGCGCCTCGACGGTTTGAAAATCGGCACGCGGCAGCCGCGTAACCACGTCAAAGCTGTCGCCTTCGCTGTCGCGGAACCGTCCCGAAGTTTCCCCAGCGATCGCCAGCCGCGTCACCCGCCGCACCGTTCCTGGCGCGATACCCAGCAATGCGGCGCGGTCGCTATCGACCCCCAAATTTAGGTCGATGCGATCAACCGCCAGCGGATTCTGCACATCACGCGTTCCCGGAACCTCGCGCAATATCGTCTCCACCCGCTTGGAAATTGCGCGGATCTGATCGATGTCCGGGCCATTTACATATACGGCAATGGGCGCCTCAATCGGCGGCCCATTCTGGAACTGGCGCAGCACAATCCGCGCATCGGGATAGGCGTCGAACTTGGCCCGCAACCGATTATACATCGCAACCGTCTCGGCGCCCTCATACTCGGCAATGATGCCCAGCACATTGCCGGTGTTAGCAACCTCGCTTTCATCGCGCACATTATAAAAAACCTGCGGGTTGCCGCGCCCGACGTTGGCCAGGCGACGGATCACCTTTTCCTCTGCGGCCATCGCCTTTTCGACAAAGCGGATCGCCTGATCGGTGCGTTGCAGCGACGATCCCTGCGGTGTTTCCACATCGGCCAGAAAATAGGTCGCATCGGCAGGCGGGAACAGACTGCTGCCAATAATCGGCACCAGCCCGAACGCGCCAAAGCACAGTCCCATGGCCAAGAGCAGCGCGCGGCGGGGATAGGTCAGCGACAAATGCAACACCGGGGCATAGCTTTTGTGGATCACCCGCTGCACCGCTTGCAAAAACCGGTTGCCCTCTGGCGCTTCATGCAACGGCAGGATCCGTGCCGCCAGAAACGGCACGATGGTCATCGAGATGATGTAGGACGCCAGCACCGTCATCAGCACCGCGAGCGCAAGGACCGCGTGAACATTCCCGCGCCTTCGGGCAGAAACACCAACGGCAGGAAGGCGAACAACAGCGTCGCCGTACATCCCAGTACCGCGACCGCAATTTCCTTGGTCCCGTCTATCGCTGCCTGAGTACGCTCCTTGCCCATACGCAAATGCCGGGCGATATTTTCGGTCACTACAATGCTGTCATCGACCAACAGGCCCAATGCGACGATAAATCCGGTGATGGCGAGCTGATTAAGCGTAAAGCCCAGCAGCTGCATCCCCAGCAGACCCATCAACAGGCTCAGCGGGATCGAGACCATCACCACCGCCGCCGCGCGCGCCCCAGCGGCAACAGCGTCAACAGCACCAGCGCCACGGCTATGGCAAAATCGCGCGCCAACACGGTCAGCTTCGCCCGCACGTCCAAGCTTTGGTCGAATACCAGCTCAACCTTCATGTCGGGCGGCATGGTGACGCGAAAATCATCGACCGCCTGCATCACCGCATCGCGCACCTTGCGCACGTCGCGCTTGTCCTTTTGCGTAGCGGTAATCCAGATCGCGTCCTTGCCATTGAACCGGGTCAAATGGCTCGCCTCGGCGGGCTTCCACGCGACCGTGGCAATATCGGCAACGCGTACGACGCGGCCATCGACCGCGCGCACAGGCACGTCTTTGACCTCATCCAGCGAACGGAAGGCGCCGTCGGTTTTGACGTTGAACCGGCTGCCCGCCGACTGCACAGAACCGGGCGGCAAATCGGCTCCCGCGGTGCGCAGCGCATCGGCCACCGCGGTTGCCGGAATGCCAATCTGCGCCAGTCGGGCCGCGTCAATCTCGACCATCACTTGCGGGCGCGCCAGACCATAGACGCGCGCATTGCGCACGCCATCAACCTTGTTGATATCATCGCGCAGATCATCGGCATATTTTTCCAGCCGCCGCGGCGAAGCGCCATTGCTGGTCAGCGCGAGCTGAACGACCGCGCTTTCGGTGGTGCGAACCTTGCGAAATTCGAGCCGCGCTAGCGACGATGGCAACTGGTTGCGGATCGCGTTGACCTCGCGCACCACGCCATCATAATTTTTCTCGGTGTCGCTGCCCCAGTCAAATTCCGCAATGATGGTCGCGAAACCATCACCTGAGGTTGAGGCAATCTCCTCTATATCATCCAGCCCGCGCAGCACATCCTCGATCGGCTTGGCGATCGTCTGCTCCATATCGGCGGGGTCGGCCCCTGGCTGTGCTGCGACAATCACCACGACCGGAATCGGGAAGTGCGGATCAACCGAACGGGGGATCGAATTGAGCGAGGTAATGCCCAGCCCCGCCATCAGCGCAAACAGGACCAAAGTGATCTGCCACCGCGTGATGGCAAATTCGATCAACTTCACAACGCATCACCCGGTTGCGGGGCTACGGCGACACCATCGCGCACCCGCGACAGGCCCTTGGCTATCACTTGCTCACCGCGCATCAACCCTGACAACACTTCGATCGACCGATTGTCGATCGCCCCAGCGTCACCCGCCGGACCCGAGCTCGCTTTTTGGCATCGACGACATAGACAAAGGCTTCGTCGGCACGTGCCTGAAACACGGCACTGGCCGGAACGGCCATAGTCCCGCCCCCCGATGTCGCCGGCAACCGCGCGCTGCCAATCATCCCGGAGCGCAGGCCTGCCAGCGGTGGCAGTGCGAGTTCAGCCTCGAAAGTCCCGGTACGCGGATCGCCCCGCCCGCCGAGCTCGATCACCCTCGCCGCAACAGGCGCGTCGCCAAGCGCAGGCAAGGTCACGCTGGTCACCTGCCCTATCCGCAGTGCGGCCAGCTGACTGTCGGTCAGAGCCACGCGAAGCACCAGCCCGCCGCCCGCCTGACTAACCGTCATGACCGGCGTTCCAGCCGCGACAATCTGACCTTGCTCGGCGCTGCGGGCCAGCACGGTGCCTGCGGTCGGTGCGGTGATCCGCGCATAACGCTGCGCAAAGCCGCGTGAGGC
>JAAUPH010000234.1 GCA_012035435.1 Sphingopyxis sp.
CGGTGCCCAGGGCGACCCCGAAGGGCGGGCCGATGCTTCAATCTAACTGAAACAGGGCCTAAGCCCCCCCGTCCGTGTCCGCAGGCAAACGGAACCGATCGCCGCCCACGGCGACTTCAATCATGCCGTCGCCAATGATGGAAACGGCTGCCGCCTCGGCCCCATCGGCAGATATGACGCCGCGTCCATCGTTCGTTACCAGCAACCGGCGATAGCCCGCATCAGCGCGCCCGACGATCAGCACCGCGCCCTCGCTGCTGCTCATCCGGTCGAGCGTGCATTTGCGGTCGAACAGCTTTGCGCCGCCCATCGCGCAGTTGATGCGCCCTTCTTCGGCGGCATCGGCACCGGCGCGTGCTTCGGCCTCTGCCAGCGTGCCATTGTCGGGCGCACGGTCGCAAGCCGCGAGCACCAGCAAAACGCCAAGCACTACAGCGCGCAAATCAAATGTCCGCAAACATATGGGTTTCGGCCTTCGCTCCCGGATGCGTCAACGCCCCGGTCCGCGCATCACCCACATTTTGCGCGTAGCGCCACAGCGCGCCTGCCTGATAATCATGTCTGCGCGGCTGCCACTTGGCGCGCCGCGCCGCGAGCGTGGCGCCATCGACTTCAAGATCGATGGTGCCGACATTGGCATCGATGCGGATGACGTCGCCATCCTCGATCAGCGCAATGGGGCCCGACCGCCGCTTCGGGGCCGACATGGCCAATGCAAAAGCCCCGGGTAGCGCCCGAAAAACGTCCGTCGGTGATCAGCGCGACCTTGTCGCCCATCCCTTGGCCATAAAGCGCGGCCGTGGTCGACAGCATCTCGCGCATACCAGGGCCGCCCTTGGGCCCTTCATAGCGGATGACAATCACCGATCCTTCGGCAATGTCACGGCGTTCGACCGCCCCAAAAGCATCTTCCTCACAATCGAACACCCGCGCCGGCCCGGTGAAGGCGAGTTCGGTCATCCCCGCCACCTTCACAATCGCACCGTCGGGCGCCAGCGAGCCTTTCAGGCCGACGACCCCGCCCGTCGGCGTAATAGGGCTCTTCGCATCGTAAATCACCTTCTGATCGGGGTTCCAACTCACCTCGGCAATATTCTCGCCCAGCGTCTTACCCGTCACGGTCATGCAATCGCCGTGAAGCAACCCATTATCGAGCAGCGTCTTCATCAGCATATAGACACCGCCTGCCTCATACATGTCGCGCGCGACATAGCGGCCGCCTGGTTGCAGATCGGCGATATAAGGCGTGGTCTTGAAGATCTCGGCCACATCGAACAGGTCGAAATCGATGCCGCACTCATTGGCCATCGCGGGCAAGTGCAGCCCGGCATTGGTCGACCCGCCGGTCGCGGCGACAACGCGCGCTGCATTTTCAAAGGCTTCACGCGTACAGATGTCACGCGGCCTGAGGTTTCTTGCCAGCAGTTCCATTACCTGCTGCCCTGCCGCTACGGCTATCTCGGCGCGTGTCTGATAGGGCGCAGGCACCATATTGCTGTTGGGCAGTGACAGGCCAATGGCTTCGCCAACGCAGGCCATGGTGTTGGCGGTATATTGTCCGCCACACGCGCCATGGCCCGGGCAGGCGACCTTTTCGAGCGCGATCAGCTCCCGCAGTGGGCAATTGCCGGCGGCGTGCTGGCCCACCGCCTCGAACACATCCTTCACCGTCACATCCTTGCCGCCGAAATGGCCGGGCAGGATCGACCCGCCATAAACAAAGATCGCGGGGACGTTCAGCCGCAGCATCGCCATCATCATGCCCGGCAGCGATTTGTCGCACCCGGCAAAGCCGACCAGCGCATCATAGCAATGACCGCGCATCGACAGTTCGACCGAATCGGCAATGACTTCGCGGCTGATCAGCGAGGATTTCATCCCCTGATGCCCCATCGCGATGCCGTCGGTCACGGTGATGGTGTTAAAGCGAAACGGCGTCCCGCCGCCCGCCTGAACGCCTGCCTTGGCGGCATTGGCCTGCGCATCGAGCGTGGTGTTGCAAGGCGCCGATTCGTTGCCCGCCGAAGCAAGGCCCACGAACGGCTTTGCGATATCCTCCTCGGTCCAACCCATCGCGTAATAATAGCTGCGATGCGGCGCACGCGCTGGGCCGACCGAGACATGGCGGCTGGGCAGGCGCGATTTGTCGAATGTCATGAAAATATCCCCATGGCGTGGAATTCAGCACGTCCCTTCCCAAAGGATGCCGCTTCACGCAAGTCTGTTGCGCAATTCGCCCAGCATTTTCGCAAGGCTCGCGGCCATCGCAGCCTGTCCTGCCGCCAATCCGCTATGGTCCTGGCGCATCTCGATGCCGATATAGGGGATATCCCGCGCTTCGGCATGCCGGTTCATCGTCGCATTCAAGAGCTTGCCTGAATAGGGAAGCTGGTCGCCAACATGCCAGCCATCGGCCGCAAGAATAGCAATCGCCGCCGCCGCAAGGCGCTCGTCCTGATTATACAGCACGCCAATGTCCCACGGGCGCCGCTCGTCAGGGCGCGACGCGAGCCGGGGGGTGAAGCTGTGCAGCGACAGGATCATCGCTGGTCGGGTCGCTGCGATCAATTCGTCGAGCCGCGCATGATAAGGCGCGAAAAAACGGGCGATGCGCACAGCGCGGGCAGTGCTGTCCAACGCTTGATTGCCATGGATGACATGTCCGTCGCTGCTGAGCGGGATCAGCCCGGGGTGATCCTCCTCGCGGTTGAGGTCCAGCACCAGCCGCGACACGCCGCCCAAGAGCGCCCCACCCACCGCGCCCCGATCGACGAGCAGCGTCGCCACTTCGGCCACGCCAATGTCGAGCGCGATATGATCGTCGAGCAACGTCGGATTGATACCAAGATCAATATCATCGGGCACATGCGCCGAAGCATGGTCGGCGATCAGCAACAGCCCGCCTGCCCGCGCCGTCCCCAGTTCGCGCCACGCCTCGCTCACCGCAGCGCGCCCGCCATCTGCCACCATTCGGGATGATCGCGGGCAATGCGTTTGGCCGCCGCATCGCGCTGCACCGCATCGCGGAACAGCGCAAAGCAGCTCGCCCCCGAACCTGACATGCGCGCCAGCACCGGCAGCTGCGCGCGGAGTACGGCCAGCACCTCGTCAATCTCCTCGCACAGGGCGATGGCAGGCGGCTCCAGGTCGTTGCGCCCCGCGCGCGCCGCGGCCAGCGCTGTCCCTTCGCGCAGCGCCCCGCGATCCTGCCCGTCCCACCCGGCAAAGACCGGACCCGTCGCCATGGATTCATACGGATTGATCAGAAGCAGCGCCAAGCCTTTGACATCGCTGTCATCGACCTCTGCCAATTCCCAGCCGGTACCGGTGCCGCGCCGCGTTTCGCTGACGATACAGGCCCCCACATCGGCGCCCAGATGGCTGTTGGCGATCACCAGCTCTTTGCCGTCGCCGCAGATATGAAACTCGCGGTCCAGCATCCGGATCACTGCCGCGGCATCCGCAGAACCGCCCCCCAAACCCGCTGCCACGGGCAGATTTTTCTCTAAACTGATCGCAACCGGCGGAATGCTCTCTCCGCCCGCCATGTTGCGCATCGACGCAAGCGCGCGGAGCACCAGATTGTCCGGGCCAGCCGACAGCCCCGCGGCAAATTCGCCGGTGATAGTCAGGCTGTCCTGATCAGCCTCAACCGCTGTCAGTGCATCGCCCGCGTCAACAAAAGCAAACAGCGTCTCAATGTCATGATAGCCATCAGCCCGCCGCGCGCGCACGTGCAAAGCCAGATTGATCTTGGCATAGGCCGTCTCGCGCCACATCGTTCAGGGTGCCAGCGTTGCCGCAGTCAGGCCTTCAGCGATCTTCGTCGCAAGCCGCTCCACCATCGCGTCCTCGGCATTCAGCGCCGCCGCACGCCAGGAATAGCGCGCCTCGATATAGCGTCCGCTCTTCCAGTAGGCATCGCCCAGATGTTCATTAATCACGGCATTGGTCGGCTCGCCCCGCGCCGCGCGTTCAAGCAATGGCACCCCGCGCGCGACATCGCCGGTGATGACATAGGCCCAGCCGAGCGAGTCGGTGATCGCGGCATTGGCGGTGTCGCGCTGCCATGCCGCTTCAACCCGCGCCAGCGCCTCGGGCACATCGTCGCGGCGCTCAAGCGCCGAATAGCCGACAAAATTAAGCGTTGTCGCATCATCCGGACTTGCGGCCAGCGCCTGTTCCAGCAGCGGGCGGGCTTCGGCCCACCGACCCTGCTTGATGCGAATATCGGCCTTGGCAATGAACAGCGCCGCGCGCAGCTCACCATCATCAACACTGTCCCCGGTCAGCGTGAGCAGCTGGTCAAACACTCTCTCCGCGATCTCCGGATCCTTGGCCCGCCGCGCGATATCCGCAAAGCGGATCAGCCATGCACGATCAGTTGGCAGCACCCCCGAACGGGGCATGGCGGCGGCAAGCGCTGCTTCCGTTTGCCCTTTTACCGCGAGCAACTCGGCCCGGCGCAGGGCATATGCGCCGCCCTCGCCCTGCTCCGAAGCAGCCGCGCGCTCCAGCACATCGAGCGCGATGCTATTTTGCTCGGCCTTCACCAGCGCTTCAGCCAGCGCCAGCTGCGCGAACGGATCAGCAGGATCAAGCCAGCTTGCGGCGCGCGCCAGCAGCAGCGCGAGTTCGGGATTGCCGCCCGGCGTGCGGGCAAAACCGTCGCCGAGCAGGCCAAACCATTGCCCAATGCCCTGTCGCGCATCGGACACGGGGCCGGACAGCAACGCCGCCGCCAAGCTCGTCCCCGG
>JAAUPH010000235.1 GCA_012035435.1 Sphingopyxis sp.
CTGTTCGTTCGCAAAACCGATCGCCAACGCAGCTTCGTCGTCGATGCGTCGCCCGACGATATCGCCGACGCCTTCGAGCTGCGCGCGATGCTTGAAAGCCATGCCGCGCGCCGCGCCGCGACCCGGATCGACCCGGTAGCGCTGGCAAGCTTGCGCGCCCATAACGCGGCCATTCAGCGGTCAGTCGAGCAAGATCGGCCGGACATCCCGGCTTTCCTTGACCATAATCGGCAGTTCCATGCGATCATCATAAGGGCGGCGGCATCGGAGCGGCTGGCGAGCATGCTGGCACAGATTGTTGAACAGCCGGTCGTGCTGCGCACTGCGCTCCATTATGATCGCGAAAGCCTGCGCCGCGCTTACCGCGAACATGACGAGCTGCTGTCGGCATTTGCCCGGCAGGACGGGGACTGGGCGGCAGGTGTGATGACCGCACATATCCACCGCGCCTTTCATGCCTACCGCGACGCCCGAGCGTCGACGCCAGTTGATATTGCTGCCTGAATGCCGGTTGTTTTGTATACAAATTGGCTTATGGTGATGCCATGAGCGCCATTGAATTCGTCGAAGTGGGCCCGCGCGACGGGTTGCAGAATGAGGCAGTGCAGATCTGCACTACCGACAAGCTGATGCTAATCTCGCGTGCCATCGCCGCAGGCGCGCGCCGAATTGAAGTGGCCAGCTTCGTCAATCCCAAGCGCGTACCGCAAATGGCCGACGCCGAGGCGGTGTGCGCTGGCCTGCCGCTGCGTGATGATGTGACCTATATTGGACTGACACTGAACCTGCGCGGAGCGCAGCGGGCGCTGGCGACAGAGCGGATTGATCAACTGGGTGCGGTATGCGTTGCCTCCGACGAGTTTGCGATCGCCAACCAGGGCCAGACGAGCGACGAATCGGTCGCCGCCGCCAAAGCCATCATCGCCGCCGCCAAAGCCGCGGGACGGACCGGACAGGCGACTATCGCCGCCTCATTCGGATGCCCATTCACCGGCGAGGTTCCCGCTGAACGCGTTGTTGCGATGGCGACGCAGCTGGCCGAGGCAGGCCCGGTCGAAATCGCGCTGGCCGACACGATCGGCGTCGGCAATCCGGCTCAGGTCGGCGATCTGGTCGCGCGTGTCGGCGACGCGATCCATCCGCTGCCGGTCCGCGTCCATTTCCACAACACCCGCAATACCGGGCTGGCCAATGTCTGGGCAGCGGTCGGTGCGGGGGCAAGCAGCGTCGATGCCTCAATCGGCGGATTGGGCGGCTGCCCCTTCGCGCCCGGCGCGGCGGGCAATGTGCCGAGCGAGGATGTGGTTTTACATGCTGGAACGCGCCGGGGTGACACGGGCATGGATCTGGCCGCTCTGATCGGCGCCAGCCAATGGCTCGCAGGCGTGATGGGCCGAACTTTGCCGGGAATGGTGGCACGCGCGCCCGCCTTTCCCAAAGCCGCTTAAAGGGAGAAGAATCCGATGGGGTATCGCTTGGGCGTCGATGTGGGGGGCACCTTTACCGACTTGCTGCTGTTCGACGTCGATACGGGTGCATTCTGGCGGCACAAGACGCCTTCGACGCCGCACGACAGCAGCGAAGGCATATTGAACGGCGTCAATGCCATCTGCGAGTCGGCGGGGATTACGGCGGCCGACATCGACACCTTCCTGCACGGCACCACGGTCGCGACCAATGCGGTGCTGGAGGGCAAGGGCGCGCGTGTTGGGCTGGTCACGACCGAGGGTTATCGCCACATCATGCAGATCGCACGCAGCTATGTCCCCGGCGGACTGGCGGCGTGGATCATCTGGCCCAAGCCGACACCGCTCGCGGCGCTGGAGGATACCGTTACCGTCAAGGGGCGGATGGATGCGACCGGCAAGGAGCTGCGCCCGCTCGATGAGGCCGGTGCCCGCGCGGCGCTGACGCAGCTCAAGGACGCCGGGGTTGAGGCGATCACGGTTAGTTTCATCAACGCCTATGCCAACGGCGCGCATGAAGCACGGGTGGGCGCTCTTGCGCGGGAAATCCTGCAGGATGTCCCGATTTCGCTCAGCCACGAAGTCTTGCCCGAAATGCAGGAATATGAGCGGACACTGACGACGGTCGCCAATGCTGCGGTACGACCGATCGTCGGCAACTATGTCGCCAATTTGCGCAGCCGCCTGGCAGATGCGGGCATGGCCGGCAAATTGTCGCTGCTGCGTTCCGACGGCGGATTAATGTCGGCACAAAAGGCCGAGGAGCATCCGGTCAACATATTGATGTCCGGACCGGCAGGGGGTGTGACCGGCGCGCTGTGGGTCGGCAAAAATGCCGGGATCAGAAACATCCTGACGCTGGATGTCGGCGGCACGTCGACCGACGTCGCACTCATCGAAAATCTGGAACCGCGCCGCCAGCGCACGACCGAGGTGGGGCATTTGTCGGTGCGCGCCTCTGCGCTGGATGTGAAAACGGTGGGCGCGGGTGGTGGGTCGATTGCCTATGTGCCTGACCTCACCAAAGCGCTGCGCGTGGGTCCGCAATCGGCGGGGGCGGTGCCGGGACCGGTCGCTTATGGCAAGGGCGGCGAGTTGCCAACGGTGACCGATGCCAATGTCGTGCTGGGTTACCTCCCCGAAAATCTGCTCGGCGGCAGTTTTCAGCTGGATCGCGAGGGCGCGAAGAAGGCGGTGCAGACGATCGCCGATGCGCTGGGCATCGACCTGATGGCGGCAGCGCGCGGAATTATCGATATCGTCAACGAGAATATGTTCGGCGCGCTGCGGATGATTTCGGTGCAGCAGGGTTATGACCCGCGCCACTTTGCGCTGATGGGCTTTGGCGGGGCTGGCCCCTTGCACGTCAATGCGGTGGCACGGTTGATGGGCAGTTGGCCTGCGGTATCGCCGGTATCACCCGGCGTGCTGTGCGCGCTTGGAGACGCGACCACGCGGATGCGCACCGAGGCCGCACGCAGCTTTTCACGGCTGGCGCGTGAGACCAATGCCGACGATCTGATCGCGATCCTGGACGAAATGGCGGCACAAACCCGCGCCGAACTGATGTCCGATGGCGTCGCGGAGGCCGAAATAAGCAGCGATTTTGAGGTTGACGTGCGCTATGCTGGCCAGGCGTTCGAGGTGCCTCTGACCATTTCCGCAGACGTGCTGCGCGCCGATGGAGTGGCCGGAATACTCGCGCGCTTCGATGCCGAGCATCACCGATTGTTCACGTTCAATATGGACACGCCGCACGAAATTGTGAACCTGCGGGCAGTCGCGCTGGGCCGTGCACTCGATCTGCCATCGGCAGAACTGCCGAAAGGCGATGGCAATCCAATTGCGGCAAAGATGCGCGACCATAAATTGTGGATGGACGGGCGCGAGCAGGATGCGGTGATCTATGACCGCGCCAAGCTGCGCCAGGGGGATGTCATAGCCGGTCCAGCCATTGTCGTGGAGATGGATTCGACCACGCTGATCGAAAGCGGCTGCGTTGCGCGCGTCGACGCCGTCGGCAATATCTTGATCGAGTTGGCGGCGTGAGCGCGTCATCAATATTTTTTTGTCATTCCCGCGAAGGCGGGAATCCATCTCCTACCCTTTCGTCCAGCAGCACCATCATCAGCTGGCTCCCCGCCTTCGCGGGGATGACGAGTAAGGATTGAAATCATGCCCGCACAAATCATCGAAACCAATGCCCCTCGCTTTGGCCGCGTCGCCATCGATCCCGTTACGCTCGACATCATCGAAAATGCGCTGCGCAACGCGCGGATCGAGATGGATGCGACGCTGGTGCGCACCGCGATGTCACCGGGCATCCGCGAACAGGGCGATGCCTTTCCACTAATCGCCGATCATGAAGGGCGGATGATCGTCGGCCAGTTTGGCAGCTTTATCGGCGGTTTCCTGAAAGGGTTTGACGGCACGCTGGAGGATGGGGACATGATTTTCCTGTCCGACCCTTACTCGTGCGAAGGCGCAATTTCGCACAGCAATGACTGGCTGGTGCTGCTGCCCGTGTTCAAAGACGGCCGCCTGCTCGCCTATACCGCGATGTTCGGGCACCAGAGCGATATTGGCGGCAAGGTCGTGGGGTCGATGCCAATCAACGCACGGTCGATTTTTGAAGAAGGCGTGCGCATCCCGCCGGTCAAAATCTGGCGCAAGGGCGAATATAATGATGACCTGATGAAGCTCGTCATGCACCAGACGCGCAAGCCCGATTGGTGTCAGGCAGATTTGAACGCCCTCATCGCGTCGTGCCGCGTCGCTGCACGGCGGGTGATCGAGATGGCCGATCGGTTTGGCGACGATGTCTATGTGTCGGCAACGCAGGAACTGCTCGCCCGCAACCATCGGGCGATGGCCGCGCTGATCGGCATGGCGATTGCCGAAGAGCCGGTGAGTTTCGAAGATTATATCTGCGACGACGGCATGGGGTACGGCCCCTATAAGATCAAATGCACCATGTGGCGCGATGGCGGCAAGGTCGTACTCGATTTGCGGGCACCGACCCGCAGTCGGCTGCATCGATCAACTTCTATCTCAATGAAAATATGTTCAAGATGTTCTTTGGCATTATATATGATCATGGTCTTTGACCCCCAGATTTTGTTCAATGACGGTTTCTATGACCTCATCGATGTGCGGATCCCCGAAGGGTCGCTGCTCAAGCCCAAATTCCCTGCCGCTCTGTCGGGCCGCACCCATGCACTGGGGCGAATTTCGATATTCTGGGCGGCCTGCTCGGCCAGAAAACGCCGGAGTTTTTGAACGCG
>JAAUPH010000236.1 GCA_012035435.1 Sphingopyxis sp.
GCGCGAAACGCGATGGCGCGGACCAGATCGCTGACCGCGCCAACATGATGGTCGCGCCGAAAGCGCAGCTTGGAGCGCAGCGCAGCCTTGCGTTCGGCGATGGCGGCGGTGTCGTCAGCCATGATCGCCAAATCATCTCCGCAAGAGGGTGGCGGGACCGCCGGAGTCGTTTGCCCGAAGATCCACTGACGCCGTTAACGTCAGGTGGGGACCATGTGCGTCGGACCAGGGTCCGGGCAGGGACAGCCCCCATGGATGATGAATCGCCTCAGGGATATTACAAAGGCTCGTGCATGGCAGTACCCGCCATTGTCTATGTAGGAAGAGCAAACTGCTTTCTCAAGCAAAAGCAAATCAGATTTTGAAGCAACCCAATATTCGTCATTCCCGCGCAGGCGGGAAGCCCGTTTCTGACGGTCAAACAGCAACCTGATCGGCCAACGCCTCAATCCGTTCGGCAATTTGCTCCAGCGCCCTTGTCATCGCCGGCGATGGAGCCGCCGTCAGCCCAGCCGCTGCTTCCAATTCGGCGATCCGTGCCAGCGCAGCTTGCTCGCGGGCCTCCGCCGCCTTCAGGGCTGGCGCCAAATCGGCTTGCGGCGGTACCGCCGGGGAATTTGCAACCTTTGCCTGCGTTTCCTGAGCCTCATCCGCCAGCATCAGCGCGGCAAACAGCAACTGCCGAACCTCGGTGCCGCCGTTGACGGTGCGGGCCTTGGCCTCGACCAGTCCGGCGAGCTTTTCGAGCTGCGCTTCCTGTCCGTCGGCGCAGTGGACGTCATAAAGGCGCCCGCAAATGCTAAGGCGAACATCACCCACGGCCAGCCTCCGCAATCAACCGGTCAAGCTCGGCGATGACCGCCTTGACCTCTCGCCGCAGCATATCATTGGCGGGCGTCGGCGCAGGCGCGAGCAAATCGCCCTGCCGCGGTGCAGGGGCCGATCCAGCCGCCGTGAGGTCGGCGCGCTCCAGTCGGCTGAGCGCCCGTTCAATCCGGCCGATGGCCAGGCTCGCTGCATCCAGTTCCATAATCAGAGAGATAGCAGCGCCGGCCGTGCTTCGCAATTCGCGCGTCACGCATTTTTTGCTGCCAAGGTTGACTCTGCGGTGCAGTGCCGCAAAGGGCGGTCGCATATTTTTGGGGCGCTGACCCGCGCAGCTCCACTGCCACATGGAGGCCTTATGTCCGTTGTCGACCGCACGCTTGCCAATGCCATTCGCGCACTGGCGATGGACGCGGTCCAGGCGGCGAACAGCGGGCATCCCGGCATGCCGATGGGCATGGCCGACGTGGCGACGGTGCTGTACCGTAATTTCCTGAAATATGATCCGGCGCAGCCCAAATGGGCCGACCGCGACCGGTTCGTGCTGTCGGCGGGCCATGGGTCGATGCTCGCTTATGCGACGCTGCATTTGGCCGGTTATGCTCGCCCGACGATGGACGATATTCGCAACTTCCGTCAGTTGCATAGCCCCTGCGCCGGGCATCCTGAAAATTTTGAGCTGCCGGGCGTTGAAACGACCACCGGGCCGCTGGGGCAGGGGCTGGCTACGGCGGTCGGCATGGCGATTGCCGAGCGGCATTTGAACGCCATTTACGGCGATGCGCTGGTCGATCACCGCACCTGGGTTGTCGCGGGTGATGGCTGTTTGATGGAGGGCATCAACCACGAGGCCATCGGGCTCGCCGGGCATCTGGGCCTCGGCCGCCTGATCGTGCTGTGGGATGACAACAAGATCACCATTGACGGCAGCACAGACTTGTCGACCAGCGAAGATGTAAAGGCCCGCTATGCCGCTACCGGCTGGCATGTCGAAAGCTGCGATGGGCATGATTTCGCTGATATTGCCCGCGCGATGCAAGCTGCCGTCGCCGACCCGCGCCCAACGCTGATCGCGTGCCAGACGACCATTGGCTATGGTGCCCCGACCAAGCAGGGCACGTCGGCCACCCATGGGTCACCGCTGGGCACCGATGAAGTTGCGGCCACGCGAACCGCGCTTGGCTGGACGTCCGAAGCCTTTACCGTCCCCGATGATGTTGTGACCGCATGGCTTGGTTTCGGCGACAAAGGCGCCGCAGCACGCACCGCGTGGGACGCCCGGCTGGCCGCCAGCGATCAGCGAGACGATTTCACCGCGCGGATGGATGGCAACGCCGCGCCCGGCCCGGCCTTTGCCGCCTATCTTGCCTCGCTCGCTGAAAAGCCGCCGGTGGTCGCCACGCGCAAAGCATCGGAAAATGCGCTGACGGCGCTAACCGCCGATATCCCGATGATGCTGGGCGGCAGCGCCGATCTGACCGGATCGAACAATACCAAGACCGGATCGACTGCGCCGCTGACCCGTGACAATTATGCGGGCCGCTACATTTATTATGGCATCCGCGAATTTGGCATGAGCGCGGCCATGAACGGGATGGCGCTGCACGGCGGCGTGATCCCTTACGGCGGCACTTTCCTCGTCTTTGCCGATTATTGCCGCGCTGCGATCCGCCTTTCGGCGCTTCAGCAACAGCGTGTCGTCTATGTCATGACGCACGATAGCATCGGCCTTGGTGAAGATGGCCCGACCCACCAGCCGATTGAGCATCTTCAGTCGCTGCGCGCGATGCCGGGCCTGATCGTCATGCGCCCCGCCGATGCGCTGGAAACCGCGGAATGCTGGGCGCTGGCGCTGGCGGAAAAACGCCGCCCCAGCCTGCTCGCGCTGACGCGGCAAAACCTTCCGCCGCTGCGCACCGATAGTGCCGAAAATCGCTCGGCCAAGGGCGGTTATCGCCTGAAAGCGGCTGAAAATCCGCGCCGCGTTGTGCTGATCGCGACGGGTTCCGAAGTCTCGCTCGCGCTCGACGTCGCCAAATCACTCGAGGCGCAGGGCCTCGGTTCCGACGTCGTATCCATGGTCTCGACCAGCCTGTTCGATGAACAGCCCGAAGCCTATCAGTCGGACATCCTCGGCGATGGCGGCGCGCCAACACTGCGCGTGTCGATAGAGGCTGGCACAACCTTTGGCTGGGAACGTTACACCGGTCGCAGTGGCCTGCGCTTTGGCATCGACAGTTTCGGTGCTTCGGCGCCGATTGACGCACTTTACGATCATTTCGGGCTGACCGAGGCGAAAATTACCCCGCAAATCGTCGCCGCGCTCGGCTGACATCCCTTTCAAAGCAGGAGACTTCATCATGGCCATTAAAGTTGCCATCAACGGTTTCGGACGCATCGGTCGTAACGTAGCGCGCGCCATTTTGGACCGGACCGACCATGATCTGGAACTGGTGTCGATCAACGACCTCGCTTCGGCCAAAGCCAATGCGATGCTGTTCCAGCGCGACTCGGTCCATGGGCCGTTCGCCGGCACGGTCGAAGTCGATGGCGACGACCTGATCATTAACGGCAAGCGCATCAAAGTGACCGCCGAGCGCGATCCCGCAAACCTGCCGCATTCCGCCAACGGCGTTGATATTGCCATGGAATGCACCGGTTTTTTCACCGACCGTGCATCCTGCGAAAAGCATTTGGCTGCAGGCGCCAAGCGCGTACTCATTTCGGCGCCGGGCAAGAATGTCGACCTGACCGTCGTGTTTGGCGTCAATCATGACAAGCTGACCGCTGACCATGTCATCGTGTCGAACGCGTCATGCACCACCAACTGCCTTGCACCCTTTGCCAAGGTGCTGAATGATGCGATCGGCATCGAACGCGGGCTGATGACGACGGTGCACGCCTATACCAACGACCAAAAAATCCTCGACCAAATCCACGAAGATCCGCGCCGCGCCCGCGCTGCCGCCATGTCGATGATCCCGACCACCACCGGCGCCGCTCGCGCGGTGGGCGAAGTGCTGCCCGAACTCAAGGGCAAGCTTGATGGCTCGGCGATCCGCGTGCCGACGCCCAACGTCTCGGTCGTCGACCTGACCTTCCAGCCAAAACGCGACACGACGAAGGAAGAGGTCAATGCGATCCTCAAGGCCGCCGCCGACGGCGCGCTCAAGGGCGTACTGGCGTTCTCCGACGAGCCGCTCGTGTCGATAGACTATAACCACTGCCCGGCATCATCGACCATCGACAGCCTGGAAACCACGGTCATCGACGGCAAGCTGGTGCGCGTGCTCAGCTGGTACGACAATGAATGGGGTTTCTCGAACCGCATGGTCGACACCGCTGGCGTGATCGGCAAGTTGATCTAAGGGATCGGGTGATGGCAACGTTCAAAACCCTCGACGATATGGGCGATGTGCGCGGCAAGCGCGTGCTCGTCCGCGTCGATCTCAACGTGCCGATGGCCGATGGCGCGGTGACCGACGCCACTCGGCTGACCGCCGCCATGCCAACGATTAACGAATTGGCGGACAAGGGCGCTATCGTGCTGCTGCTTGCCCATTTCGGGCGGCCCAAGGGCGCAAAAAACCCCAACCAGTCGCTATCATTGGTCATCGACGCGCTGGCCGATATATTGGGGCGCTCCGTCATGTTCGTCTCCGACTGTGTGGGGGAAGGTGCGAAAGCAGGCCTTGTCGTGCTCGCTGAGGGCGATGTCGCTGTTCTCGAAAACACGCGCTTCCATGCGGGCGAAGAAAAGAATGACCCGTCCTTTGCCGCCGCCCTCGCCGAAATTGGCGAGCTGTACGTCAACGACGCCTTCTCCGCCGCGCATCGCGCGCATGGCTCGACCGACGGCGTGACCCACCATCTGCCAAGCTTCGCGGGCCGCGCGATGGAGGCGGAGCTCAAGGCGCTCG
>JAAUPH010000237.1 GCA_012035435.1 Sphingopyxis sp.
GGTCCGAGAGGTTCTCCTCGAGCACGCTCTGGTCGATGCCGCGCTCGGGCCTGAAGGGTGACGGTGAAGGGGCGTGTTGCGGCATGGGGTAGTGCCTCCTCAGGACGCAAGCTTGCCGGGTTGGTGTCGTTGCGGCTGCGCATCGGCTGCGGCATCGCGCTCGGGCAGTTCTTCCCGGGCGTGTTTCGCGCGCTCGGCCGCCTGGAAGTGGCGGAAGTCAATCTCCCCGTCGGCGCTCTGATCTGGGTGATGATCGTGCCGATGTTGCTGTAGTTGAAATAGGCGACGAACTGGCTGGCCGCTATCCGCGGCCCGGGCGGTCCCTTGACGGTGGCAGCCTGACCGGCGGGCTCGACATCGACGACCCGGTGATCGCGGCGCTCTTCCCCGGCGCTTATGCCGCGCTCATCCCGACCGCGCAGGGTCTGGCGCGCTTTGCCCGCGCTGTGACGAAAATATCGCATAACGGCGCATAATCCCGCCCCCATCATGCTGAAAAGGCTGGCATCCCGCCCCCCGCAAGTTATGACATGCGCAAAGATCAAAAAGATACATCCACTGGAGAGGATCGACTATGACCAAAACACGCTTGCCAAGCGCAGGGAATCTGCTGCGCGGAACCGCTCTTGGCGTCTCGCTCGTCCTTGCTGCGGTCGCTATGCCTGCGGCTGCACAAGAGGCTGAAGAAACGGCTGACGCTGCCGAAGAACCGACGATCATCGTCACGGCAACCCGCCGCAGCGAAGCGCTGAGCGATGTTCCCATCGCCGTGTCGGCGGTCACCGGCGAAACACTGGCCAAAACCGGCGCGACCGACGTGCGCGCACTGGGCCAGGTCGCCCCGTCGCTGCTCGTTTCGGGCGCGACCAGCGAAGTGAACTTTTCCGCGCGTATTCGCGGCATCGGCACCGTGGGCGAGAATGCGGGCCTTGAAAGCTCGGTCGGCCTGTTCATCGATGGCGTTTATCGCAGCCGCACCGGCGTCGGCATGTCCGAACTGGGTGAGATTGAGCGCGTCGAAGTGCTGCGCGGACCGCAGGGCACGCTGTTTGGCCGCAACTCGACCGCCGGTCTTATCAACATTGTGACTAAGGGACCGGAACTGGGCGAATTCAGCGGCAAGGGCGCGCTCACCTATGGCAATTATGATTATCTGCGCATCGACGGCATGGTCAACGCCCCGCTGGGCGACAAGGCCGCCGTACGTCTGGATGCGGTGTGGCAACAGCGCGACGGTTTCATCGACAATGTCACCGTGGGCGAACCCGACATCAACGACCGCGACCGCTATCTGGTGCGCGGCCAATTGCTGCTGGAACCCAGCGACACTGTCAAATTCCGCCTGATCGCCGACTATAGCGCGCGCGATGAAAATTGCTGCGGTGGTGTGCTGCTGAACCCCGTTCGCAATTTGTCGCGCGGGCCGGACGGTTTCCCGGTCGCGTCGGCCAACACGCTGCTCCCCGTGCTCCAGGCCTTGGGCGCAAATCATCAGGTTGCACCGGCAAACACGAGGTTCGTGCGGCGTCAGGCGACGACCCCGGGGTTTGATTATCGGTCGGACAGCAAGGATTGGGGCCTGTCGGGTGAAGTCACGTTTGAGCTCGGCGCGGCGACGCTGACCTCCATCACCGCCTATCGCGACTATAAAAACTCGCAGGGTCAGGATGCCGATTTCTCTGGCCTCGACATCCTGCATCGCACCGATCTTGACCGCCGTTTCCGCCTGTTCACGCAGGAACTGCGGCTTCAGGGTGAGGCGTTCGACGGCCGACTTGATTGGCTCGTTGGCGGATATTTCTCGAACGAGAAGCTCTTCGTCGACGACAACCTCGTCTACGGTGCGAACTACGAACAATATGCCAACTGTCTCTTGTTCGCCGGTGTGTTGCCGACCGCAGTTCTGCCGACAAATCCCTTCTGCGTAAACGTGCCGGTGGTTCAGGGGACAATCGCGGGTTTGAACGCGCTTCCCGTGGGCGATCCGCGCCGCGCTTCGATTCCCGTGCTCAGTGCGCTCATCGCCAATCCCGCGCGTCCCGGCTTCGGCTCGGTCGCGGCAGCGCTGGGTCAGCCAACGCTGGCGATCAACGGCACTGGCGTTCAGGATTCGTCGTTCAATCAGACGAGCCGCAACTTTGCGGCATTCACGCACAACAGCTTTGACATCATCGAAGATGCGCTGACTCTGACCATCGGCGCGCGCTATACGACAGAGCGCAAGACGTTGGATGCTGACGCGAACAACAACAACACGATCTGCCCGCTGATCGTCAATTCGCCGCTGCAGGCGCTGGCGACGCTGCCGTGCGTCATCAACGGCACCGCGCCCGATTTCGCGCGCGGCACGGCGGGCACTCGGTTCAAGGACAGCCAGTGGACCGGCACCGCGGTGCTCAGCTGGAAACCCAGCCCGGACTGGCTGGTCTATGGCTCGGCGTCAAAAGGCTATAAGGCTGGGGGCTTTAACCTCGACTTCTCGGCGCTGGATCGTCCGTGCAACGTGGCCTTTGATGCCGCTTGTGCGGCCCGCTTGGCGCTACCGGCCGGAATCCAGGGCAATGGCCGTCCCGAGGCCGCCGATCTGCAATTCGCCAGCGAGAAGGTCGACGCCTATGAAGTTGGCGTGAAATGGGATGGCCCAGGTGTTGATGTTAACGTCGCGGCTTTCTATCAGGCGTACAGCAATTATCAGCTGAACACCTTCAATGGCGTCAATTTCGAAGTCACCAATATTCAGGCGTGCAAGGACAGTCTGAATGGTGCCGATCGCGATGGTTCGGCGACCACTGGCGCCTGTGCGGCGGATCGACTGAAGCCCGGCGTGATTTCGAAGGGCTTTGAAATCGAAAGCTATCTGCGTCCGGCTCGCGATCTGTCGATCAATGTCGGCCTGACCTATGTCGATACGCTCTATCGCAACGATCTGGTCGGCACGAACGGTCGTCCGCTGTCGCCGGTCTTGTTCCAGCTGCCGGGCCGGGGCGTGTCGAACGCGGCCAAATATGTCGCCACCGCCGGGATCAGCTGGACCCCGCCAATCGGCGACAGCGGCATGCGCGGTCTCGTCTATGTCGACACCCGTATGCAGAGTGATACCAACACCGGATCGGATCTGGATATCGAAAAGGTGCAGGACGGCTTCATGGTCTTTAACGGCCGTGTTGGCCTTTACGGCCCCGACCGCGCGTGGGGCATCGAGCTGTGGGGCCAGAATCTGCTCAACAAGCAATATTTCATGATCGGTGCCGACATGCCGTTGCAGGGCGGCGGGACGTTCCGCAGCGTTGCCGCTCCCGCAGCGACGGGGCTGGCCGGAACCGCGAACCAGTTGTTTGTTGGCTTCCCCGGCGAACCGCGCACCTATGGCATCACGCTGCGCGGCAGCTTCTGATCGCCTGATTGAGTAAAGCCAAGGCCCGTCCACCCCAGCGGTGGGCGGGCCTTTTGCTTACGCGCGCTCCCCGAACAGCGCCGTTCCAACCCGCACATGGGTCGCGCCCAGCATGATCGCGGTGTGGAAATCACCGCTCATCCCCATGCTGCGCAGCAGCAGTGCATGGCGGTCGGCCAGTGCCGCAAGCAGCGCAAAATAGGGCGCAGCTTCGGTATCGGCAGGCGGAATCGCCATCAGCCCGGCGATCTTGAGACCGGCATCGCGCGCTTCGGCCAGAAGGGCCGGAAGTGCGGAGATCGCGCAGCCGCCCTTCTGCTCTTCATCCCCGATATTGACTTGAACGAACAGCTGCGGTTGCCGTCCCGCCGCTTCGCACGCGCGCGCCAGCGCGGTCACCAGTGACGACCGGTCGAGCGAATGAATGGCGTCGAACAGGGCAACCGCCTCGGCGGCCTTGTTCGATTGCAGCTGGCCGATCAGGTGCAACTCTAAGGCGCCATGCGTTTCGCGCAGCGCAGGCCATTTGGCCGCAGCCTCCTGCACTCGGTTTTCCCCAAACACGCGCTGCCCAGCGGCGATTAGCGGGAGGATCGCTGCCGCATGCCGAGTCTTGCTGACGGCGATCAGCGTGACATCATCAGCAGCGCGTCCTGCGCGCCGGGCGGCGCTCGCCATGTCGGTATGGACCGCCGCCAATCGCTCGCCTGCCGTAATGTCCATGTGGCGTTGCCCCCGCTTGCTCCGTAACGGCGCTGGCCTATAGGGGCCGAGATGCCCTATTGTCACCACCCGAACCACGGCTGGCTGCTCACAGATGCGCGCCTTGCTGGACATGGGCTGGCGGCGGCGCGGCGATTGCCGCCCGGAAGCGTCATCATCGTCCGCAGCGATGCCTTGCAGTGCCGGGAGCGTATCCGGCTGTTTCGGCAGCTCCGCCGAGTTGCCCGTGCGCGGCGCTGCTTGATCTACATTGCTGGTGCAACACCTGGTGCCGCGCTGCGGCTTGGCACCGATGGCTTGCATCTGCGCGATCGCTCACGCGTCAGTGCGGCGCGGGCCCGGCGGCTGGGGCTGAGGGTCAGCATGCCGGTACACAACCGGCGCGAAGCTGCGGCAGCGGCGCGGGCTCATACAAATCATGCCCTTATCTCCCCGCTCTATCCGACGCGTAGCCATGCCGGGACAGCGTCACTGTCGCTGCGCCAGTGGCTGACGCTTGCCCGGCAGGCGCAGGCCGTCCCGGTGGCGCTCGGCGGGATGACGGCGG
>JAAUPH010000238.1 GCA_012035435.1 Sphingopyxis sp.
CTCGACGCCGCCAATTTCGGGGTGCAGCGCCAGGCCGAACTGCGCAGCGCGGCCGATGGCGACGGCTTTGTTGAGGATAACCTCTGGACCGGCGTCGGACGCGCGCGATCGGGCTGCGGCGCGGCGATCGTTGGCGATCCTGACCAGGTGCTCGCCAAGTTGGACGCCTATCGCGCAGCGGGGATGGAGGCGTTTATTCTGTCAGGCTATCCGCACGCCGCCGAATGCGACCTGTTTGCACGGCATGTGTTGCCAAAGCTCAATCATGGGAAGCTTGCGGCCTGACACTGTCGTGCTCCGGCGCAGGCCGGAGCTTCGGCGGCGAGCCGGGCACCTGCCTTCCAGCGCTCCGGCCTGCGCCGGAGCACGGTTCGATGCTCAGCGCTTGAAGCGCATGGTTTCCGCTGCTAGGGCCGCGCCACGGCAAAGCACCCGTAGCTCAGCTGGATAGAGCGCTGCCCTCCGAAGGCAGGGGTCAAGGCTTGAGTGTAATTTTTGAAGGAGTTTTTTGAGTTTAGTTTCAGCCACTTATGACGTTACTCAATTTGGCTTCACAACCGTAAATCGGTCGCGTAAGCACCACGTAAGCAATTTGCACCCGTAGCTCAGCTGGATAGAGCGCCACCCTCCGAAGGTGGAGGCCACACGTTCGAATCGTGTCGGGTGCGCCATTGCGCCAATTTCCAAGCATTCATTTGAAAGTTTCGGCCGGGATTGCCTTCTCCTGAGAGCGAGCCGTTTTGCGTCTCTCGTCACGCCCTTTTATGGGGACACCCCGCAACGCTCCTTGAGGTCGAGCTGCGCTAATTACTTTTGACTGACCCGGACCGACTGCCAGCCTTGGGCGTGTGCGAGGGAGTTCCCTCGTCCACTGCACCGTCAGGATTTATGTTGGTTGGATCCGGCCCGTCGTTTCCTCGATCGACGCCTGCCAGCAGATTCAGCCAAAGCTGTGGTGGAATAGGCAGCCGATAATGCCGGCAGGCCATCAGGACGATATTCAGGGCTGATGTCGTTCGTGTTCATCGTGCGCGCGCACGGGTTAGAGCTTCAGTCCATCCCGATCTGGCTGCGCGCGTGGCTGTTAGGCTTTGCAGTTGCTGCACCTGCTGGCCTCATTCTTCGCCCACTGGCGATGGCTTTCGCTAATTCGATCACCGACAATGAAGGGGCAAAGGCATGAGCGCCACCGGCAGGGTTATCGGCCCCGATTTCATGGCGTTTTTCCGCGACCTGGCTGCGAACCAGAACCGCGACTGGTTCCATGCGAACAAGGCCCGTTACGAAGCGGCAGTGAAGCTGCCGCTCAGCGACATGGTGATTGCCGTTAATACGGCGCTGGCCGAATTAGGCGTCCCGCTAACGGGCGACCCGAAGCGCTCGGTATCGCGCATCAATCGCGACGTGCGCTTTTCATCCGATAAGAGCCCTTACAAGACCTATGCGGCGCTCACCTTTACCCGCGAGCCCGGCGAGATGTCGCCGGGGCTGCTTTACGTGCAGCTCGCGCCCGATCAGTGCTTTGCGGGGATTGGCTTCTACGCGGTCGATCCAGCGGACCTGCTCGCCATGCGCACCGCAATCGCCGGCGAACAGGAGCGTTGGAGCCGATTGGAGGAGCAGCTATCAGCTGCGGGACATCCGCTGGCAGATGGCGAGGCGTTGAAACGTTTGCCGCGCGGGTTCGAGGCAATGGCAGGAACGAAAGTCGACAATGCGCTTCGTTTGAAAGCGCACGTGACCAAGGCGCACTTTGATCCCGACAACCTTCCCGACGACTTACCCGCTCGCATCGCTGAATTTGCACTGCGAGCGATGCCATTTCTACGTTTTGGTTGGGAGGCCCTGGAAAACAATCGTGGCGAGTGATAATTGCATTCTGCCTATCAATTGGATCGACATTTAAGCTTCGGCTTTACGTCTACTGCGACAAGAGCGAAGTGTAAAAGCGGACGGTCAACATTCCCCTACATTTCCGCCACAGTCGCCAAAGCTACGCCAGCGTCCGAAGGTGATGGACTGCCTATTGCGACAGGATCGGTCGCTCTGACATTCCTGTAGCTATGTCCGCTGCAAAGATCCTCTGGGGTCAGGTTCTGGCCGTCGTCCTTATCATCTTGGCGAGCGTTTGGGCCGCCACGCAGTGGACGGCATCAGCGCTCGGCTATCAGTCTGAACTCGGCTCGCCATGGTTCGGCCTGTTCGGGTTTCCGATCTACCGGCCCTATGACCTATTCTGGTGGTGGTTCTCCTACGACGCCTATGCGCCGCAGGTGTTCGACACGGGCGGCATGATCGCCACATCGGGCGGGTTCATCGCCATCGTCGTTGCCATCGCCATGTCGGTTTGGCGGGTCGCGAGGCAAGCAATGCCAAACCTATGGTTCTGCGCGCTGGGCCGAGGCGCGATATCAAGCGGCTTGACCTGTTTTCGGAAACCGGCGTGGTGCTGGGCCAGTTCAATAATAGCTATCTGCGCCATGATGGCCCTGAACATGTTCTCTGCTTCGCTCCGACCCGCTCGGGCAAAGGGGTCGGCCTTGTAATTCCGACACTGCTGACTTGGCCCGGCTCCGCAATTATCCATGACATCAAAGGCGAGAACTGGACGCTAACTGCGGGCTTCCGGTCGCGGTTCAGCCGCACTTTGCTCTTCGATCCCACCAACCTCGCTTCCGCGCATTACAATCCGCTACTCGAAGTCCGGCGCGGGATCAGTGAGGTACCCGATGCAGCTATGGCTGCCGCGCAGGCCCAGGGCGATGAACGCTATGACGGCTATATTGAGGCGTTGGCACGCAAGATGGAGGCGGGGGTCAGGCTGACTGATGAGCTATTGCAGGCCGGGGTCGAATGACAGCTCAGTCGGACGCTGCCGACAGTCCGGTTTTATATCATGAAGCCCCGAAGCTGCCGTTCGTTTTGCGCCAAAGCCGTCGCTCAAGCGCCTGCCTTTGTCACTTCCGCCGCGCCGAAATCATGAACTAGCTGTACGCGGGCCAGATTTATATCCATCGCGAGATGCGCTACGCGATCAAGCAACGCTGCCTGCTCTTCTGAGGATAAGTTTTGCCGCTCGAACGTAACACTTCCGTTCATTTTGCGGCGGTCCGAGCGGAGTATTGGTTGGCCGATTTCAAGAAAATCAAAAATGTACTGAGAATGGAGCAACGTGTTTCTTGCGCGACGCTCCTCATGAAGCCGTTCGATAAGCCCTTTGAATCGATCGGCCCAATCTTGTCGCTTTTGCCCTCTCAAATTTGCTGGATTGGTTTGAAACTCGTGAAGCAGTGCATCGACTTTTTCATGGTTGCGCATACCTGCCAGCCGTTTTTGGCTTTCCACCCAATTTGCGTGCCCCCATAATAACAGAAGGCACTGATCAATCACTCCCTCTATCCACTGAAAAAAGACAACATATTTTCCGATGAAAAGGAACAGCGCCTCGCTCTCAGCCTCTGCATTGGCATTATTCGATTCGACCATGCAGACGCGCACCCCTCAAAGAACTTGGAGTATCTGGTCACCCCTTTTGACGACCGCTCGAGTTACGTGATTGCTGATGTCTGGAACCGCATAGTCGACGGCTAACTCAACGACACGTTCGAGTGAGCCGCGCCTGCTTCTCCAATGAGCATACGGATAATCGGGGATCCGTGAGAAGATTCTTTCGTCGCGTTGATGTGGAAATGGTTTAGTGCAGCCGCTGTTTATTGGACAAAGCCAGATGCGGTCATAGTGGGCGTCAACCAACGAACGGGTATCAATCTCCAAAACATCGTGTTCCTGATCCCGATAGGCCTTCGCGTCAGTCAGCCGATGGAGCCGTTCAATTGAGGTCCAAAAGAAAACCTTTGAATTCAAAATCCGGTACCAGTCCGACGGCTGCAGGCGATCGGGCAGAGCCTTACGTAGGCCCGCATCGCTCATAGGAATCTGATCTCTTACTACCGCTCCCGCTAGTCCCGGTGCATTGATCGCAACACTCTTCGGCCGGTGCATCTTTTCAATCTGAGCGCGCTGAGGCTCCACGATTCCGTATAAGTCCATGAGCGCCGTAGTGCTAAGAAGCCCGTCCTTCTGAATGGCAGCCCACGACCCTCGCTCAGCCATGTGATACAATGACGGACAATTAGTAGTCAGTTCTTCCAATTCCGCGTCCGTCACCATGCTCTCCGATCAACCACGTTACGCCAATTAAAGTCTGTCGACAGCAGTGAAACTGGCCTACCCGAAACCCTCTCTACCTCTTCGACAAAACGAATCGTTTCCACATTGAGTTGTTCAAATCGAAATGCCTTGCGATTCTCGATTCCGAAATAGTCGACAAATGTTAGCGCGATGTCGGTTGGTCCATTGAGCTGCACTGAGTCCTTAAACTGCTCCCAGTCGAACTCCGCTATTCTTCGTTCCTTATTTGTCGTTGTGGTCCGCTCGGCGAGCTTTAAAGGATCGAGAGGAATTCCGCTTCGTTTGTGAATTTCCTCCATCGTAACTTCGTTCGCCTGGCCTGCTGCCGGTTTGATGGACACCGAGATAAGGTGTTTTATCGAACTGGAGGACCAGCATGGAACGAAGGAAGTTTACGCGCGAGTTCAAGCTTGAGGCGGTAAGATTGATCAAGGAACGCGGG
>JAAUPH010000239.1 GCA_012035435.1 Sphingopyxis sp.
CGGTGCACTGGCCATTGCTTGCTGGGCCGACATCCCGCCGCTTTCATCCGCGAATAGCAGCGCGCGGTCTGCGGGCCAGTTGGCAATGAGTGCTCCCAGCTTCACCGGCTCAGCAATTTGCGGCAGAGCGGTGCGCCCGCACTGCTCGGCAGCCTCAATCGTGATGCTGCGTCAGCCGGTCGAGGTTGACGCGGTCGACAATGGTCCGTTCGGTGATCACTGGTATCAGTCGGGCCGCCCCTAATTCGGTCGCTTTTTCGACCAGCCAGTCGAGCGCGGCCTTTTTCACCGGCGCAAAGCACAGCCACAGGTCGGCGACCTGCTCACGCTCGCGCAGCTTGTCGGTCAGCAGCACCGCGACCGATTTTTTGCCGACGGCAGTGCACCGCCCGAGCCATTCGCCGCCGATATCATCGAACAGGCGCAGCGGGTCGCCAGGCACGATGCGCATCACATTGCGCAGATAATGGCCTGAATTTCCCTCAATCTCGACGGTCGCGTCGTCGGCCAGCGGCGATACGATGTAGAGGCGGGGGGTGCTTGCCGGGGGCCATGCGGGAGTAGCGGTCATCGACCCATTCATAGCCCAGGAAACGCCACCGCAACAGCCCTGCCCCAAAGCGGGACAACCGATTGCAGCTTAGGCTTTTGGTAACCTTTTGAGCGCTATCTCGGCCATCATTTTATCCGCAAAGCCGCAGTGCGGCCTGCGGTGGGGAGCATTGAAGTGGCACAGCACAAGCAGGGCGATCAGCGCAAGACCAGCCTTTTGTCGCGGTTCATCAAGGATGAGCGCGGCAACACTTTTTTCCTGGTCGCCGCAGCCACATTGCCGCTGATTGGCATTGTCGGGTCGGGCGTGGACATTGGCCGCGCCTATATGGCCGACTTGCGATTGCAGCAGGCCTGTGACGCAGGCGTGCTGGCCGGTCGCCGCGCCATGACAGGCGGGACTTATACAACCGCGCACAAAGCCGAAGCGACCAAGATGTTCAACATCAACTATGACACCGGCACTTATGGGTCGACGAACATCGCGTTCAATTCCGTTCAGGACGGCCCCTCCAACGTAAAGGGTACCGCGTCGGCGAAGCTGCCGACCGCGCTGATGCATGTATTCAACCAGGATGAATTTGACCTGTCGGTGACCTGCACCGCCAAGCTGGAAATTTCGAACGTCGATGTGATGCTGGTGCTCGATGTCACCGGGTCGATGAACAGCACCAACGCGGGTGACAGTGTGAACCGTATCACGGCGCTAAAGACGGCGACGATGAATTTCTATGACACGCTTCCGCGGCTGCGGTTGGTGATGGACGCATTCGTTTCGGCGTCGTTCCTTATGACACCAACATCAATGTGGGGCGGATTCTGTTGGATGCAAATCCGGCGTGGTTGGCGGACGAAGTCACTTTGCCATCGCGCGAACCAAAATATGTCGATGCTTATGGCGCCGGGGTGACAACCTATGGCACGCCCTTTGACGGACCGGTCACATGGGGTAGCTGGAGCAACAACAGCCCGCATCCCAGCGGGAAAAACTCCACCACATGTCCGCAGACGCCGCCTCCGGCCGACACGGCGCCGGTGTCGACCAGTGGCGTGACGCGCACGCAAACCGGCCAATATGTCGATGGTGATGGCAACCTTGTCACCACCTATGACGACAAGCAAAATTTTCGCTATTATAACTATCAGATTGTCTGGATCAGCGGCAATTGCCGCCGCCAGCGACGCACCGGAACCTTCACCCGGACCACGCCATCCATCGTTACCCAACCGCCGATCAAGGTGTTCGATCGCTATGAATATATCGATCGGGAATTTGACGTCGCACCCATTAAAACCGGCGCTACAGTAACGTACAATGTTGGCGACAATGGTTCCAACTACACGGCAACATGGGAAGGTTGCATAATCGAGCGGCAGACGCAGCCGTTTGCGCATAACCAAACGGCGCCGATCGATGCCTTTGACATGGACGTCGATTCTTCGCCGTCAACGCAAGAGAATACCAAATGGCAGATTCAAATGCGCCAGCTGGCGTTCAAGCGCAATCAGGAGGCCTCTGATCTAACCACCAGTGACCGTCCCAACTTTAACGCCGACATGACCTGTCCGCCGTCAGCGATGAAGATGACGACCTATACTGCCGCCGATCGCGCGACATTCAACACCTATATTCAGGCGCTCTATCCTAACGGCAACACCTATCATGACTTTGGCATGGTGTGGGGCGCGCGGCTGATTTCGCCCACCGGGATTTTTGCCAGCGACAATGCGACGGCGCCCAATGGTCGTCCGATCCAGCGGCACCTCATCTTCATGACCGATGGTGAGATGTACACCGAACGGGACAATCTGGGTTTGCAGGGCCATGAATATACCATGCAGCGGGTCGGTTCGACCAGCGACAGCGACGCCGCCAGCGGCACACCAATCGCTTCCTGCAACTTTGTGCATCGATCAAGACCAAGAATGTGACGGTCTGGACGATTGACTTTGACTCGAGCATGACGCCGTCGCTGCAGACTTGCGCAAGCGGCACCGACAAGGCGTTCCTCGCGACCAATGCGGCGACACTGAATACGCAGTTTCAGGCAATTGCGGCGCAAATCTCGCGCCTGCGGATTTCGCAATGAACCGGCGCCCGCACCCTGCAATCGCTCGTTTCCTGGGCGAAGAGCGCGCGACGGCGCTGATCGAGTTTGCGCTCACCGCGCCAGTGTTCCTGCTGGTGCTCATGGGCATTTTCGATTTTTCGATGCAGATGTATGCCAAGTCGGTGCTGAACGGCGCGGTCAATCGCGCGGCACGCGATGCCGCGCTGGAGGGCAACAACCTGTCGCAGTCGGCGCTCGATACGGTGGTGCAGGACAATGTGCGCGCGATATTCAAGGACGCGACGCTCACATTCACTCGCAAGGCTTATGACAGCTATTCGCACACCAACAAACCTGACGTCGAAATTGTTATCATCAACGGCAAGACATGTGAAATTTATTGGGCCCGCAATGGCCAGGGCACGGGGGATGAAGTTGTGAACTACACCGCCACGATGAAATTCAACCGGATGTTCCCTGCGTGGAAGATGTTGGGTCAACCCCAGGAAACGACCCTTTCGGCAACAACGGTGCTTCGCAACCAACCGTTCGCCGACAACACCGACAACACGACGCCGGTCTGCGCGCCATGAGGAAAATCACCCATCCGCTGCGCCGCTTGTTCGGAAGAGATTCCGATACCCGAGGCGTCGTCATGATCGAAATGGCCTATGCGTTGCCGTTTCTCCTGCTGATCGGGTTCGGTGGCATCGAGATCGCCAATCTCACGCTCGCCCATACGCGCATCAGCCAATTGACTCTGAGCGTCGCCGACAATGCGTCGCGCATTGCCTCGGGCAGCAACCAGGTCACACCGCGCGTCTATGAAATTGACATCAATGATATTTTCCTAGGCGCGCAGGCGCAAAGCGGAGATTTGAATGTGGCGGCCAACGGGCGCGTCATCCTGTCGAGCCTGCAAGTGAACAACGTCGGCGGTCAATGGATCAAATGGCAGCGCTGCTTTGGGAATCGCCCGAGCAGCCCGTCGTCCTATGGTGTGACCAACGCTGGCAATAACGTCACCACCTTCCCCGGCATGGGCAAGCCCGGGCGCGAAGTCAAAGCGGTCGCGGGCGGTGCGGTGATGTTTGTGCAGGTCTATTATGACTATAAACCGTTGATGTTCGGATCCTGGTTGGGTCCGCGGACGATCCAGTCGACAGCGGCCTTCACGGTGCGCGAATCGCGCGACCTGTCGAATCCCTATGCCTCAGCGGGCGTGACAGCATCCACCTGCTGACGCATAAATATCGCTTGCATTGAGCGCGTATCCGGTGCCAGCGGAAGCGGCATGACCGCTGCCGCCGCTCCGCCCCCTGATAGCCAGCATGGCGGGCTGATTGCCTTGCTGCCGCGCGGCTGGCGATCCTATGCGCTGCTCGCTCGGTTCGACCGCCCCATCGGCTGGTGGTTGTTGTTTTGGCCGTGCGGCTTCGGCCTGGCGCTGGCGGGGGGACTTCCCGAACGGTGGGATTGGCTATTGTGGATGCTGGCCGGTGCGGTAGTGATGCGCGGTGCGGGATGCGTGTATAACGACATCATCGACCGCGACCTTGATGCACGGGTGGCGCGCACCGCCAGCCGCCCGATTGCCAGCGGCGCCGTGTCGCGGGGCGCGGCGGCGGCGTGGATGACGGCATTATGCCTGATCGGTCTGCTGGTGCTGTGGCAATTGCCGCTGCGGGCACAGATTGTCGCCCTGGGCAGTCTGGCGCTGGTGGCGGCCTATCCCTTTATGAAGCGGATCACATGGTGGCCGCAGCTGTGGCTGGGACTGGTGTTCAGCTGGGGTGCGCTCGTGGGCTGGTTTGCCATAACCGGCGGCGGCGGCCCGGCGCTGATGTGGCTTTACCTTGGCACCATCGCCTGGGTGGTGGGCTACGACACCATCTATGCGTTGCAGGATGTCGAAGATGATGCGCTGGTCGGGGGTGCGGTCGAGCGCGCGGGCGCTGGGCCGCAATGTGCGCGGCGGGGTGGCGGTGTTTTATGCCGCAGCGCTCGGC
>JAAUPH010000240.1 GCA_012035435.1 Sphingopyxis sp.
GCTTCGGCGCCTTTGCCCGAGCCGCCGCCGACATTGCGGGCGGCGCGGTCAAGGGCCGCGCCTTCGATCTGGTTCACGCCCATGATTGGCAGGCGGGGATGGTGCCCGCCTACCTGCGCCTCGCCCCATTCAAGGGTGGGCGCGTGGTGCCGAGTGTCATCACCATCCACAACATGGCGTTTCAGGGGTACTACCCCGCCGACATCTTCCCGCAGCTGGGCCTGCCGCTATCGGCATGGACGGTTGACGGGGTGGAAAGTTACGGCGGGGTTGGCTTTCTGAAAGCCGGGATGCAGCTGGCCGATGCGATCACCACCGTCAGCCCGACCTATGCGGGCGAGATTCGCAGCGTGGAATTCGGGATGGGGCTGGAAGGGCTGGTGCTTGCCCGGTCGAACCGCGTGCACGGTATCCTGAACGGCATCGACGCGGTCGAAGTCGCCGGCTTCCCCACCGTGCGCGTGCCGGACGGGCATCAGGGCAACTGGACCTTCATCCACGCCATCGCGCGGCAGGAAAGCCAGTTCGACAAGCAAGCGATCAGCCACGCCGGTGCGCGCGGGCTGATGCAGCTGATGCCCCGCACCGCGCGCGAAGTCGCGGGCAAGCTCGGCCTGCCCTATGACATGGCCAGCCTGACAGCTGACACCAAATATAATATGCAGCTCGGCTCGACCTATTTTCAGCAGATGCTGAGCTATTATGGCGGCAGCTATCCGCTCGCGGTCGCAGCCTATAATGCCGGGCCGGGCAATGTGAACAAATGGCTGCGCGCCAATGGCGATCCGCGCACCAGCGGCGTCGACATGATCGAATGGATCGAGGCGATCCCGATCTTTGAAACGCGCAACTATGTCCACCGCGTGCTCGAAAATGCGGTGGTTTACGACATGCTGCATCCTGAGCAAAAGCGCAGCCTGCCGTCGGCTCCCCTGTCCTTTTACCTCGGCAAGCGCACGCCCGGGTGAAGCCGCCCGAACGGACCGATCCCATCACGCCTGCGGGCTATGCCGCGCTGCGCGCCGAGTATGACGCGCTGCTAGGGGGCGAGCGCCCCAAGCTGGTGGAAATTATTCACTGGGCCGCGGGCAATGGTGACCGCAGCGAAAATGGCGACTATATCTACGGCCGCAAGAAGCTGCGCGAGATCGACCGGCGACTGGCTTTCCTCGCGCGGCGCATGAAGGCCTCGCGCGTGGTCGATCCTGCCGAGCAGCCCGACCAGTCCCGCGTCTGGTTCGGCGCAACCGTCGAACTTGCCGACGAAGATGATGCGCGGCGGATCGTTACCTTGGTCGGCAATGACGAGGCGGATGCCGGAGCAGGCCGGATCGGCTGGACCAGCCCCCTGGCGCACGCCTTGCGCGGCGCAGCGATGGGCGATTTGCGCACGGTGCAATTGCCCGGCGGAGCGAAGGAATGGGAAGTGGTGGGGATCAGTTATCCCGCACCTACATCAACCAGCGCCCAGACGCCTGAGAACGCGCCACAGCGTTGATCGCCCCCGCGCATGCCTCGGCCAGCGCGGCGGCATCGGCGCATCAATGCCGAAGCGTCGTAGCCAGCGGTTGGCGGCATGCGCCTCCGCCTCACGATAGCTCCATTCGCTCCGCCAGGTGATCGACAGCGACAACGCGGGCGCATCACCGACCTCGACATAATGCGGCGCCATTACCGGCATGTGCACCGCGTCGCCGGGACCAAGTGGGACCGCCAGCTCGTGCCCAGCAAAAGCCTGATCCCACCGCAGATTGCGGTGGCCGCCGCTATGATAGCGTTCATGCTCGCGCGCCGGGGCAAAGCGTTCATCGCCGCCTGGCCAGACATGCATCACCTTGTCGCCCCGGATGTTGAGCAGCAAATTATGCTCCGGATCGAAATGAAACGGCGTGATCGATCGCGGTGAAGAGATGAAGATGAAGCCCTGCGGCGTCAGCATCGGCCCGGTGCGCGACTCGACCGTCGCGGCCAGTTCGCCCAGCAAGTCCATCAACAGCGCCCGATATTCGGGCATTGCTTCAATATTTTTGAGCGCCGCCCAGCTCTGGTTCGCCGCGATGGTGCGGATCGTCTCGCCAATACCCAGCCCGTTCGTCGGAATATCGTCGGGGGCGATGCCGACGGGCAGCAGGCTCTGGTTATACTCGACCTGATCGGCGGGTAACGCCTCCCCCAGCGCGGCCAGCGCGTCGATACTCAGCAGATCATGCTCTGCCAAATGGTGCCGCAGCGGCCCAGGCGTTTCGGGATAGAGCGCGGCAAAGTCGCGGCGTGCACCATCGCCAAAAACTGCGCGGGTGATGGTTTGATCCATCGTCATACCGTCGCCCGCTGCCCGCGCATTTGGCGCCACATCGCCTCCGCCCGCATCAACATGGCAAAACGCCAGCGGTCGGCGCGCGTACCGATGGCGACATTGACCCACACCAGCTCGCGCCGCTCACGCCAGATGCTGTCGATCATCGGATGGTCGGGCGCAGCGCAGCTATCAACCCAGCTGAGATCATCGCGATCCAGCAGCGCGAGATTGGCCTGTTGCAACAACACGCCGGGCGAGAACCGCGCCGCATCCTCGGCGTAAGCAGTCTTGAACGAAAAGCCGCCCGGCGGGCACAGAAAGTTGATCAATATCGCAAGCGGCTCAGCATTTTGCGCCAGCATCCGCATGTCGAGTCTGCCAGCATCGCGCGCGCCTGCAATGATGGTCCGCGCCCAAGCCTCGGTCGCGGGTTGACTGGCCAGCGCCGATCCTTCGCGGCCTTTCCAGCTCTGAGCTTCCAGCGCGAGGAAGGCAGCAAGCCAGGGTTCGATAGGTTCACCTGCCTGCCAATGGCGCTGCTCAAGAGGCCCGGCTTCAGCCAACCGGCTGGCCTGACGGCGCAATTCCTTGCGCTTCTTGCCGCGCACTGCGGCTTCCCAATAGGCACCGGGCGACAGGTCGCTTTCAAGCAGTGCGCGCACTTCGCTGTGCACAATCACCGCAGCTTCGCCGCGCAGTGCCAGCATGTCATCGAGCGCCCGATGTAGCGCCCCGCCTGCGGTCAGCCGCTGTAGCTGAAGCAGCGCGCCCCGGCGCGGATCGGCATCGCACCAGTCGAGCAAGGCCTGCCAAAACGCCAGTTCCTGCCCCGCGCGCACCAGTGGCGCGCCGTGGAAATGATTGGGATGTATCCAATTGACGCTGTGCCGGATCGGCAAGGGACCATAGCGGTCCACACTGCCCAGCGCGATGATTCCGATAAGCTGGTCGCCGCTTTCCACCGCTACCAGCGCGCGCTCCGATCGCTGTCCAGCAGCTGCAACGCGGGCGCGAGGCACCAGCGTTCGGCAAAAGCATTGGGCTCGCTCGCCTCTTCCGCCAGCGCTTCCCAGCGCGCCGCAAAATCCGCGCCAATCGCCAGCGGATCGACAATGCCCACGCTGAGTGGGCCATGCTCGCTGATGCTGATGGCGCGGTGGTAAACCATGATGGCGGGTTAATGGGTGGTGGTTAAAATTGGGTGGGCTTTTTTGGGGGCTCGTCAGTCCCGCGAAGGCGAGAATCTATCTGCCGACGGCGAATGCTGCTATGACATCGGTTGGTTCCCGCCTTCGCGGGGCTGACGAAGTACAACTCTGACACGGTAGTCAAATCCCAAACAGCTTAGCCAGCGCCTTTTCCAGCATGAAAAACTGCCAGATCAACCGCCCATGATCGCGGCGACCCGATTGGTGCGCAGCGACCACTCGGCCAATCTCGGCCATATCGAACCAGCCGGTCCGCGCCAGCGTAGCCGACGTCGCCAGCCTCCGTGCCGGTTCGCTGAGCGCCCCGCGAAACCAAGCCGACACTGGTGTCACAAAGCCCATCTTCGGCCGATACAGGATGTCGTGCGGCAAATAGGGCTGCATCGCGCGCTTCATAATTGCCTTGCCCTGCCCGCCGCGCACCCGCATCGCAGCGGGCAGGCTCGCGGCAAATTCGATCAGCCGATAGTCCAGCAGCGGCTCGCGCGCCTCCAGCCCCACCGCCATGCTCATCCGGTCGGTCTTGGTCAGGATATCGCCGGGCAGCCAGATCATCATGTCGGCATATTGCGCGCGGTCGAGCGGCTCGCGCGCCGGTGCTTCCGCCATCGCCCGCCAGTATCGCGCCTTCGCCGACATGGTCGCCCAGCGCGGCGTGGGCGTCACGGCAAGACCGACGGAGAAGCCGCGCATGGAGAAGCGCCGTCCGGCGCCCCGTCCGTCCAGTGCATCGACCCGGAAGGCGCGCCTGTCATTCAAGGAAAAGCATGCGCTCGACACCTTGCCCGGCGCAACCCTCAACGGCTTCGATATCAGTCCGACGTCGATGGAGATCGCCGCCTCGATTTCCAAGGCCGCGGGCGTCGCATCCCGAGTGACCTATGAGGAAAAGGACGCGATGGAGATCGATCCGCAGTACGCCGCTCCCTACGGGCTCGCGGCGGGGTGCTATATCTACGCGCGAGCCGCTGGCTGGATGTCTCCGTCCGACCCTGCGCTGGCAGAGAGCGTCCGGCTGGCAAGGACCCTTTGCTTTTCCAAAAGAGTTGCGGAGGCCTCTTCGATGGCAGGTCGACATTCACGAACGCGGGCGCGCTGGTCCTC
>JAAUPH010000241.1 GCA_012035435.1 Sphingopyxis sp.
GCGCCGCTGCACCAAGCGGCAGCAGGGCTGCCGTCCCAGCAAGCGCAGCTAACAGTTCGCGGCGCTGGATGCCCATGTGGACTGGCTGCTCAAAAACGAGCCGGGGTCACGCAACCGCGACCCCGGCCCGGCATCAGAAGCTAGCACGCACGCCAAGCTGGAAAGTCCGGCCATAGCGTTCGATCTGATTGAAGAAGCCGCCATTGCTGTCGCCACGATAATAGCGCTCATCCTGTTCGCCGGTGATGTTGATGGCATCGGCATAAAGTTGAATGGCGTCCGTGATATTGAAGCGCACGTCGATGTCAAAGCTGGTGAAGGCGGGCCGGATGCGGTCGAGCACCGGCGTTGAGGCGATCGAGTCGAGCACTTTGTCACGGTAGGTCATCGCGCCGCGGATCGAGAAGCCTTTGTCTTCATAGCCGAGCGATCCGTTGACCACCCATTTGGGCTGACCGGGGAAGACGAAGCTGCCCGGACGGACGCTCGAATTCGCCTTGGAGTCGGCCCAGGTTGCGCTGACCACCGCGAACAGCCCGTTGAGCGGTTTCGGCAGGAAGGTGAAATTCTGCGAGTAAGAGAATTCGGCGCCCCAGATTTTGCCGACATCGCCGTTCACGGGCACTTCGACATTGTTATAGACGAACCCGCCGGGCAGGGCGGCAGGCAGGGGAATGTTGACCCCCGGAATATTGCGGATGTCGACGTTCAGAAAATCGGCATCAACGATGAAATCGCGGATTCTTTTATAGAATACGCCGAAGGTCAGGCCGGTGTTGCGGTTGGGATACCAGGCGACCGAGGCGTCAAACTGCATCGCCTTCGCAGGATCGAGCAGCGGGTTTTGCAGTTCCAGGCTGCGCGTGGTGCCATCGTCCAGCGCCGAATGCACGTTGCGCGTGTCTTCAAAATTGGGGCGCTGCAACGCCATATTGAACGACCCGCGCAGAAGCAGTTCGGACGTCGCTTCATAGCGCAGCAGCAGCGTCGGCAGGATGTCGGTAAATTCGTTGCTCACCGCAGGGTTGGCGATTGTCGCGTCGGGCAGCGCCGATCCATCGGAATCGAACACGAAATTACCGTCGGAACGGAACTTGGTCCGCTCCAGCCGCGCGCCGGTGATGATGCGCATCCCGTCGGTCGGTTCGAGCACGCCCATGACGTAACCCGCCAGCACCTTTTCGCTGCTCTCAAAATCTTCGCGGTTGCTGTTGACGAGAACACTCGAAAGGCCCGCCGCCTGCGATCTGAGTCGGTTCAGGAAGGGATCCAACTCGTCAAGAACCGGGAAGGCATTGTACAAGGGCAAACGCGTGTTCTGGGGGACAAAGCGGGTGAAATTGGCGAGCGTTTCGGTCCGGCTGAACGGCGCCGACCGCGCCGCAAAGTCAAACTCATCAACATCGGTCTGCTTCGTGCGGTCGCGATATTTCAGACCCGCCTTGATATATGCGAGCGGCCGCCGGTGAAATCATATTGCGCATCGAAGCGGCCGGAATAAATCTGGTCCCGACCCTCTTCGGCGTCGATGAACAATTGTTCGAACAGCAGGTTACTGGCCACCGTCGGGTCGGACCCCACCGTCGGGGTAAAGCTGGTGTTGGTCGGACGGCGAACGCCGACGCCGTTGGTCGTCGTGATGCTGTTTTCATCGAGCGCATAGGTGGTCGCGCCGTTGCGCCCCTGGAACCGCGCGCGGATGCCGGGGCTGGTGCGGGTGGTTTCAGACCAGTCGCCCTGCGCCCACAGCGTCAGATCGCCAAATTTGTTTTCGCCGCCCAGCGAGACCGACCAGACCTTGTCCTCAATCTCTTGCTGGAAGATCTGGGTTTCATAGCGGATACCGTCGAGCCGACCGGTCCGCGCGCCGATGGCCAATATGTCGCGGCGATCGGTGACGCGGCGGAACTCGGTTTCTTCCTGAAAGCGGTTGTCGGTGTCGGTGAGCCGCGTGTAGGTGCTGCGCAGGAAGACCAGTGCATCGTCGTTCGGCTTGAATTCCAGATTGAACGTCCCGCCGATGCGCTTGCGCTTGCCGATTTTGATGCGAACATCCAGCTCTTCGGGGCGCAGGAAATAGCCAGCTGCGTTATCGCAGCCAGTTGCCGACGGGGCGAGCACGGCCAGCGCGTTGGTGGTGGCGCCAACGCGGGCGCAGCGCAGCCCTTCGTCGTTGCGTAGCTGGTCGCTTTGCACCTTGCGGTCGAAATAGCTGGCCGCCAGCGCGATCCCCCCAGCGATCATCGCCAAATTTGCGTGTGATGGACGCCGAAAACTTCGGGCTCGCCTTGTCCGCGATCTGATTATAGCTGGCCTCGGCGCGCAGCTGGATCTTATCCTTGCCGTCAAACGCCGACAGCGTTTTGATTTCGATGGTGCCGCCGATAGCATCGCCGTCCTGATCGGGGGTTGAAGTCTTGCTGACCTCAACCTGGCTGAGCAAGTCGGAGGGAACCGTGTCGAGCGCGACAGCGCCGTCTTCCTTCTCGGTCGACCCAAGCTTCACCCCATTGACGGTGACATTGTTAAATGCCGGATCGAGTCCGCGCACACTTACGAAACGGCCTTCGCCTTCGCTTCGTTCCACCGAAATGCCGGGCAGGCGTTGCAGCGATTCGGCGACATTCTGGTCGGCAAACTGGCCGGCATCATCGGCGGTGATGACGTTCTTGATCCCATCGGCTTGCCGCTCGGCTTCGCGCGCTTCGTTGAGCGCGGCGCGCTGCCCGGTGACTACAATTTCGGTGTCGTCCGAGTCGGCCGGAGCCACCGTCTGCGCCATGACATTGGTCGAAACGCCTGCCAACAGCAGACCAAAAGTGGTTTTCCAGCGCATATTTCTCCCTTTCACAGACCTGCTAGTGCGATTTGCGGTCTTTGATTTGACCGGTGTGGTAAAATGTATCTAGCCAAAAGTCAAATAATGGGCCTGACCAATTCCATCGAGTGCATTTGACCGCAGCGGCTGGGCCGTGGCAATCGTCT
This sequence comes from Sphingopyxis sp., assembly GCA_012035435.1. The sequence goes on from JAAUPH010000241.1 coordinate 2,986, forward strand.
GCGGACGTCTTGCATTGGCACTGAGCAAGCACTGTCACCGCACCGTGCGCGGCCATTCACCGCCTTGACGCTTCCGCATGGCCAGTGCATGGGCCGCGGCATCATCTTGACTCAGGGAAACATGTTCATGGCGAGCAAAAGGCCGATTTCGCCGCATTTGCAGGTCTATAAATGGGGCCCACACATGCTGGTCTCGATCCTCCACCGGGCATCGGGTGATGGGCTTGCCATTTTGGGTTCGCTGCTGTTCCTATGGTGGCTCGGCGCGATTGCCGGGGGAGAGGCGACGTATCAGGCGTTTCTCAACATCGTGTGGCAAGCCGCGCCGGCTGGCCCGCCATCGGCGGCTCCAGGCGCGGTGCCCCAGGCTGTTGCGACGACGGTGTCGCTGTCCGTCACCAACTGGATCGGCCGGATCATTTTGATCGGTCTCACCTGGGCCTTTTTTCAGCATTTGTTTTCGGGCCTACGCCATTTCGTGCTCGATACCGGTGCGGGCTATGAACTGAAGGTCAACAAGCTGTGGTCGACGCTGGCCATCATCGCCGCAGTGATGGCGACGGCTGCGGTGTGGCTATTCATCTTTGCCAAAGCTGTTGGGGGAGCGGGCGAATGAGCGGCGATATGAAGGGCGGCACCAGCCTGGGCCGCGTTCGCGGGCTTGGGTCGGCAAAACATGGGTCGCATCACTGGATGACGCAGCGGATGACCGCGCTGGGCAATGTGGTATTGATCACGTGGCTGTTCGTGTCGCTGCTGATGGGTGATCTGACCAGTTACAGCGCGGTGCGCGGCTGGGTTGCAGACCCGATGGTGGCGCTGCTGCTGATGCTGTTGATCGTCAATGTTTTCTGGCACCTGAAGTTGGGTCTTCAGGTGCTGATCGAAGATTATGTGCACGGCGACGCGGGGCGGATCGTCGCGCTGGTCGCGCTGAACTTTTATGTGTTTGCTGGCGCTGCCTACGGCCTGTTCGCCGTGGCGCGCGTCGCCTTTGCAGGGACAACCGGGGCATGACTGCTGCTTACAAGATCATTGACCATGTTTACGACACCGTCGTCGTCGGCGCGGGCGGATCGGGCCTACGCGCAACGATGGGCAGCGCCGAAGCGGGGCTGAAAACCGCGTGCATCACCAAGCTGTTCCCGACGCGCAGCCATACCGTGGCGGCGCAAGGCGGCATCGCCGCCAGTCTTGGCAACAACAGCCCCGATCATTGGTCATGGCACATGTACGACACCGTCAAGGGCAGCGATTGGCTGGGCGATCAGGACGCGATCGAATATCTGGTGCGCGAAGCCCCCGCCGCGGTTTACGAGCTGGAACATGCCGGCGTGCCATTTTCGCGCAACGCCGATGGCACCATTTATCAGCGCCCCTTTGGCGGGCATATGCAGAATATGGGGGCGGGGCCGCCGGTGCAGCGGACGGCCGCCGCCGCCGAGCACCGCTTCGATCGCGAGACGCTCTGGCAGCTCGGCACCAAGCTGCGCCTGTCCGAGGTGGTGCACACCGTACTGGTGGAGCCGGAGTCACGGCGGCTCGGGGTATGGCTGCGCGCGCCCGGTCAGTCGGCAGAGGCCGAGATGCCACCGGTCGCACACGCCTGGGCGTCGCTCG
>JAAUPH010000242.1 GCA_012035435.1 Sphingopyxis sp.
GCCCAGGTGCAGATCTCCGAGGCGGAGCAGGACAGTATCCTGAGGTCGCATCTCATCGACCCGGCCCTTCTGCGCAGCGACGATTTCAACGGCTTAATGGCAAAGCGGAAGAGCGCGCTACTGGAAGTGATCTCTGCCGCGATGGGCAAAGCCATCGTACCGGTCGGCGGCGACGCTCCTGCAGACGATGAGTGAGGGCGAAGAGGGTGCCGACTTCCGCGCCGCGACCTATCTCAAGGATTGGGTCGACATGGAGAGCTTGGCGGATTGCCGCCTCCTGCCGTAGCGAGATCGCAGCCAAGAGCCGCCACTTTTGGCGCCGGGAAGACGGAGTCGCTCCGCCCGGCGAGCCAATAGGCCAAAAGCCCGACCCATTCCCGCGCGGCGACGTCGACACGCCGCAATCCCTCCGAGACCTTGTCGAAGGGGCGCCAGAGATCGGCGCCTCCCCGTGTCCGGTAATCCACTGGCCATGGCTCGACATCGAAGCCTGCCTGGCGGAACTGTGCCGCAACGCCGCCCTGCGGCGACTGATCGGCATCGAGTCGGAGAAGCAGGTGCCCAAGAAGTGGAACCTGTCGCGGTTTCAGGAAGTGTTGGGGCAGGAGCCGCACGCGACGCACTTGAAAGCCATCTTCAGCCGCCTCGTAAAGCAACTGGGGAGCGTGGTGCCGGATTTAGGCCAGCACACGGCGGGCGATGCCACGGCCCTCAATGCGCGGCACAAGTCGGCGGCGGCAGCCGAAGACGAAATCAACTTCGCCGCCGACGCGATCAACTATAATAATGAAACCGAAGTTGTGGAGGCGAGCGGCAATGTCGTGCTGCGCCGCGATGCCATTGAACTCCGGGCCGACCGGGTCAATTGGGACCGCAAGACCGGAAAAGTCTTTGCCGAGGGCAATGTCCGCATCACCAATCCCGAAGGCGACACCGCCTTTGGCGACAAGATCGAGTTGACCGACAGCTTGCGCGACGGCGTCGTCGACAATTTGCTCGTGGTGCTTGAAAATGGCGCGCGGCTGGTGGCGCAGCGCGGCGAGCGATTGCCCAGCGGCGACATTGCGCTCGACCAGGCGGCCTACACCCCCTACCCCGCAGATGCGGTCGAACCGGGCGAAGCCTATAACCCCACCTGGCAGATCCGTGCCGTCCGCGTGTACTACAACCGGGTCAAGGACCGGGTGCAGTATAAGGGCGCGCGGATCGAGTTGTTCGGGCTGCCGCTGATCCCGCTTCCCGGCCTTAGCCATCAGGCATCGGACCGGTCGGGCAGCGGGGTACTGGTTCCCGAAATCCGGATCGACCGGGTCAATGGCGTCGAACTGGCCATCCCCTATTATCTGAAAGTCGCGCCGAACCGCGACATCACGATCACCCCGCATGTCTACACCAGCGCCGCGCCGATGCTGGAGGGCGAATATCGCGCGCTGACCGACAGCGGCGCTTATCGCATCAATGCTTTTGCGACCTACAGCTCGGTGCTTCCCGTTTCGGGCCAGCCGGGGACCGCTAAAGACCGCTTCCGCGGCTATCTCGAAACCGCTGGCAAGTTTCAGCTGGACCCCAATTGGAGCCTGCGCTTTTCCGGCCGGGTCACCACCGACCGCACCTTCATGCGGCGCTATGACATCAGCCGCGATGACAGGCTGCGTTCGATGTTTGAAGCCGAGCGGATCGGCGGATCAAGCTATTTGTCGATTGCGGGCTGGGCGGTGCAAACGCTGCGCGCCAATGATCGGCAAGGGTTGCAACCCGTCGCTATCCCGGTGATCGATTTCCGCCAGCGGCTGACCGACCCATGGCTGGGCGGACAATTTGAGCTGCAGCTCAACAGCATGGCCGTTGGCCGCACGTCGGGACAGGATACGCAGCGCGCCTTCGCTGGCGTGCGCTGGGATTTGCGGCGGCTGACCGGTTTGGGGCAGGAAGTGACCGTCACTGGCCTTGCCCGCGGCGATGTTTACCACAGCAGCGAAAATCTGTTGACCGCGATTCCCGGCTATCGCGGCAAATCAGGCTGGCAGGGCCGCGCGATCGCGGCAGCCGCCATCGACGTGCGCTGGCCCTTTATCGGCGAATTTCTGGGCGGGACGCAGCAGCTTGTCCCGCGCGTGCAGATCGTTGCGACCCCGCCCATCCGCAACCTTGCCGTGCCCAATGAGGACAGCCGCGCTTTTGATCTGGAGGACAGCAACCTCTTCGCGCTCAACCGCTTCCCTGGCTATGACCGGTTTGAGGATGGCGCGCGCGTCACCTATGGCTTTGACTGGACCTTTAATCGGCCCGGCCTTCAGATCAACAGCGTCGTCGGCCAAAGCTATCGCCTGTCTGACAAACCAAGCCTGTTCCCCGATGGCACCGGGCTGACGTCGCGCACGTCCGACATCGTCGGGCGCACCACCTTTGCTTGGCGCGACACCATCCGGCTGACCCACCGGTTCCGGCTGGACAAGGATAATCTGGCGGTGCGGCGCAACGAATTTGACGCGACCGTGGGCACGCGGCGCGACTATGTTCTGGTCGGCTATCTGCGGCTCAACCGCGATATCACCAACCTTGCCGAGGATTTGCAGGATCGTGAGGAATTGCGGCTCGGCGGGCGGGTCAGCTTTGCACTCAACTGGTCCGTTTTCGGGTCGGCGGTCGTCGATTTGACCGACCGCGCCGAAGACCCGCTGAGCGGTGCCGACGGGTTTGAACCGGTTCGCCACCGGCTCGGCGTGGCCTATGATGACGCCTATCTGTCGCTGGGCATCACCTGGCGACGCGATTATGAAGATACGGGCGACGCGCGGCGCGGCAACACCTTCCTGTTCCGCGTCGGCTTCCGCAACTTGGGTTTCTAGACCCTGTTTCAGTGAGATTGAAACAGGGTCTAATCCTTGTAAGCCGCCGTTCAGGCGCGCGCTGCTATCACCCTCCCATACGCTTTGCACTGGACCTGAAGGGCCGTGGGCTGATACGGAGCCCCCGACCCTGTTGGGGATGAAGGATTTCGATGAGCAAGATACGTAAATTTGCTGCCAGCTTCATGGTCTTTGCGACGGCCAGCGGCGCGGTCGCTCAAACCGTCAGCGACACCAGCGTGCCCGACGCCGCGCTCAGCATTCCCGGCAATGTTCAGCTTTATGGCGAGGCTCCGGCGAACGTCTATCGCCCGTCCGCGACGGTGAATGGCGAGATTATTACGGCGACCGATATCGAACATCGGCTGGCGCTCATCCGCCTTGCCAATCGCAATATGGAAGTGACGAAAGAGGAAGAGCAGCGGCTGCGCCAGCAGATTTTCCAGAATCTGATCGATGAAAAGCTGCAGATTCAAGAAGCCGTCGCCAATAAGATTGAGATCGACGAGGCGGTCATCGACCAGCAATATGCGCGGCTGGCCGCCCAGTTCCGGCAGACGCCGGAACAATTTGGCAAATTTCTGGTCGAAAAGGGCAGCTCTGCGGCTGCGATCAAGCAGCAGATCCGCGGCGAATTTGCGTGGGACCGGCTGCTGTCGCGCAATGTGCGGTCCCAGACCAATGTTTCGACCGACGAGGTGACAGCCATTGTTGACCGGATGAAGGAAGCCAAGGGCACAGAAGAGTTTCAGCTTGGCGAAATTTATCTCTCGGCAGCGCCCGAGAACGCAGCTGCGGTTCAGCAAAATGCCGAGCGAATTGTTGACGCGCTCCAGCGCGGCGGTTCCTTCCCCGCCTATGCCCGCCAATTTTCCGAAGCATCGACGGCGGTTGTGGGCGGCGATTTGGGCTGGGTCCGCGCGGCACAATTGCCGACCGAAATGTCGACGGTCGCAGCGCAGATGCAGCCGGGCCAGCTTGTCGGACCGATTGCGGTTCCCGGCGGCTATTCGATCCTGCTGATGATCGACCGGCGCCAGGTGCTGACCGCCGATCCGCGCGACGCTACGCTGAGCCTGAAGCAGGTTTCGCTGCAATTTACGCCGGGGACGACGCCCGCCAAGGCCACCGAACTGGCGGGCCAATTTGCCGAACAGACCCGCGCGATAGCCGGGTGCGGCATGGCCGACAGCGTTGCGGCCGGTTTGAACGCGACGGTGGTTGCGCGCGACAATATTCCGATGCGCTCGCTGCCCGCGCAGCTGCAGGCGACCTTGGCTAGCCTGCAAATCGGGCAGACCACCCAGCCCTTCGGCTCGCCGACCGAGGGCATCAGCGTGCTGGTGCTGTGCGGCCGCGACATGCCGAATGTCGATGTGACGCCCAACCTGACCGAAATTGAAGAGCGGTTGCTGGAAGAAAAGATCAACAAGCGCGCCCAGCGCTATCTGCGCGACCTGCGCCGGGACGCGGTGATCGAATATAGCTAGAGCGGATTAACGTTAGTTTGTCCCCCCGTGACGGAGTCGATTTTGGCCGCGCGCGAGAAGCGAGGAGTGAGCCATGCTGAAGCATAGGGAGCGACGAGCGACGCTGCGCCCGGCCAAAATCGGCCCGCCGCTTGGGGTTGCGGGCGGACAAACTATCGTTGTTCCGCTCTAATGTCGGGCGCAGCCCCCATTGCTGTGACGTTGGGCGACCCGGCCGGCGTCGGGCCAGAGGTGACCGCGCGCGCATGGGAAGCGCGCGACGCTGC
>JAAUPH010000243.1 GCA_012035435.1 Sphingopyxis sp.
GGCACTCGCACCGCCACGCCCCATGGCTCGCCGCGCCGCCATCCGGCTTGATGCAGATACCAGCCGATGGACGCGATGGCATCGGCCTCGCTCGACCAGATGCGCGCCTTGCCATCGCCATCGCCGTCGCGAGCGACGCGAAGGTAGACCGATGGGAGAAATTGCGGGTAGCCAAAAGCTCCCGCCCAGCTGCCCGTTAGCACGCTTCGCGGAACGCCCTGCTCGACCATTTGCATCGTTGCGATCAGTTCGGGCTCAAACAGGCTGCGGCGGCGGCCGTCAAAGGCGAGCGTGGCCAGCGCCTGAGGAAGATCAAAGGTGCCGGTAACTTTACCATAAGCGGTTTCGTGGCCGTAGATGGCGATCATGATCTGCGACGGTACGCCGGTATCGCGCTCGATCCGGCCCGCCAGCGGCGCGAGCCGGGCATAGGCCGCGCGTCCACCATTGATCCGCGCGGCATCGACATGCCGGGCGCGATACGGAGCGAAGGCTGGAATGGGGTTGCTGGCAGTGGCCCCGCCCCCCAGATTGTCGCGGTCGAGCGCAACGACGCGCGGATTATAGCTGAGCCCGCTGGCCATGGCGTCAAAGGTTGCCCGGCTGACGCCCTTATCGCGGGCCTTGGGCCATAAAGACTGGACATAGCTGGAAAAGTCGCTGCCCTGATCCTGCGCCTGGCCCGCGCTGCCCGATGCCACGAGCGCGGTGCAGGCCACCGCCAGGGTCGCACGCTTCCATCGGCGCGGCGAAGCAAAAGTTGTGCGAGGGTGGGAAGATATCATGCCCTGTCTCTGCCACGAAGCCGCAGCACTTGGCTAGGGCAAAGTCCTTCCACTCGCCTTACGTGCATTTTTGCTTGTCGCACGGGCGCGGGCCGCTATGCGGGGGCGCTAAGGACAGGTGGCCGAGTGGTTTAAGGCAGCGGTCTTGAAAACCGCCGTGGGTGCAAGCTCACCGTGGGTTCGAATCCCACCCTGTCCGCCATAGACCGCCTGGGAGCACAGATGTCGAGGATCCTGGTTGCCGCTGCGGCCGCAATGGCCATTGCGCTCTTCTTTTGGTTCGATCTGGATAGTTACCTGACGCTCGACGCCCTCAAGGCGCAGCAGGCGGGGTTTGCCGCCGACTACACCGCCGATCCTCTGCCGATTATCCTGTTGTTCATGGCGGTCTATATTGCCGTCACCGCGGCGTCGCTGCCGGGCGCTGCAATCCTCACGCTGGCGGCGGGCGCCTTGTTCGGGCTGGTGACCGGCACAATCATTGTCTCCTTCGCCTCCTCGATCGGTGCGACATTGGCGTTTCTGGTCTCGCGCCATCTGTTCCGCGACTGGGTGCAGGCAAAATTCGGCACGCGATTGAAGGCCATCGACGCGGGGATTGCGCGCGACGGGGCTTTTTACCTCTTCTCGCTCCGGCTGGTCCCCGCCGTCCCATTCTTCATCGTCAATCTGTTAATGGGGCTGACCGCGATCCGAACCTGGACCTATTATTGGGTCAGCCAGCTGGGAATGCTGCTCGGCACCATCGTCTATGTGAATGCAGGCACCCAGCTCGCACAGATCAAAAGTCTGCGCGACATCGCCTCACCTGGGCTGCTCCTCTCCTTCACCGCGCTAGGGCTGCTGCCCTGGCTGGGCAAGGCGGTGATGGGCTGGCTCAAGCGCCGCCGGGTCTATGCTCGCTTCAAACGACCAAAGAGCTATGACCGCAACCTGATCGTCATTGGCGCAGGCGCCGCAGGGCTTGTGTCCAGCTATATTGCCGCCACCGTCCGCGCCAAGGTAACGCTGGTCGAGGACGGCAGGATGGGGGGCGATTGCCTCAACTATGGCTGTGTCCCATCGAAGGCGCTGATCAAGAGCGCACGGGTAGCGCGCACGGTCGGTACCGCTGCGGCCTATGGCGTCACGACATCGCCGCCCGAGGTTGATTTCCGCGCGGTCATGCGCCGCATCGACGACGTTATCAAAGCTATCGAACCGCACGACAGCGTCGAACGCTTCACTGGCTTGGGCGTCGATGTGGTCGGCGGTTATGCCACGATTATCGACCCCTGGACGGTCGAAATCCGACGTCATGACGGCAATGTTCAGCGGCTGACCACCCGCTCCATCGTGATAGCGGCCGGTGCGGCGCCGTTTGTGCCGGAGCTGCCGGGCCTTGCGGACAGTGGCTATGTGACGAGCGATACGCTGTGGGAGCGATTTGCCGAGCTCAATCGCCTGCCCGAGCGCATTGTCGTGCTGGGCGGTGGACCCATCGGCTGCGAACTGTCACAAGCCTTTGCCTATCTCGGCGCCAATGTGACTCAGGTGGAGATGGCCGGGCGGCTGCTGCTGCGCGAGGATGATGACGTCAGTGCATCGGCGTTGGAGAGCCAGCAGGCTGCGGGCGTCACGGTGATGACCGGAGCGAAGGCGCTGCGCTGTGAAGGTAAGGATGGCGACCGCCGGCTGATCGTCGACGATCAGGGGCAAGAGATTGCCCTGCCCTTTGACGCGCTGCTTGTTGCCGTCGGGCGGCAGGCGCGATTGACTGGCTATGGGTTAGAGGCGCTGGGCGTCGAGACGAGCAAGACGGTCACCACCGACGACTATCTGGCGACCATATTCCCCAACATCTATGCCGCCGGTGACGTCGCTGGCCCCTATCAACTGACGCATGTGGCGTCACATCAGGCGTGGTTCGCGACCGTCAATGCGCTGTTCGGCAGCTTTAAGCGGTTCAAGGCGGATTATCGCGTCATCCCTGCCGTCACCTTCCTCGAACCCGAAATCGCGCGCGTCGGCATCACCGAGCGCGAAGCGAAGGAGGCCGGGATTGCCTGCGACGTCACCACCTATCATCTCGACGATCTCGACCGCGCCATCGCCGAGGGCGCGACGCAGGGCTTTGTCAAAGTGCTGACCCCGCCGGGCCAGGACAAGATTTTGGGCGCTGCCATTGTGGGCGAACAGGCTGGCGAATTGCTGAGCGAGTTTGTTATGGCGATGAAATTCGGGCTGGGCATGAACAAGCTGCTCGCGACAATCCACAGCTACCCAACCATGGCGGAGGCAAACAGATTTGCGGCGGGCCAATGGAAACAGGCGCGCAAGCCGGACCGCGTTCTGGGCTATGTCGAGCGCTATTTCCGCTGGCGGCGGGGCTAGCCGATCGTGGCGGCGCTCGCACAGTTGCAGGGCTTGATCGGTATCATGCTGATCTTGCTGCTTTGCTGGGGCATGAGCGAGGCGCGTGGAGATCGGCCAAGCTGGCGCTGGATTGGCGCGGCTTTGCTGACCCAGTTAGCACTTGCGGCGCTAATTGTCCGCGTTCCCCTCATTTGGGATATGGTCACCCTCGCCAATCATGCGGTCAGCGCCATCGAGCGCGCGACACTGGTCGGGTCGAGCTATATGTTCGGCTATTTGGGCGGCGCACCCCTGCCCTTTGCTTTGCCAGCGGGGACGTCGCCGCCGCTCGTCATCGCCTTTCAGATATTGCCGCTCATCATTGTCTTTTCGGCTATTTCCGCGCTGCTCTGGCACTGGGGCCTATTGCGCCGCGCGATTGCAGGCATTGACTGGGCGCTGCGCCGGACGCTCGGCGTCAGCGGTGAAGTTGGCTTGGCCGGCGGCGCAGGCCTGTTTTTGGGAGTGGTGGAAACGCCGCTGGTGATGCGCGGCGCGCTGCGGCGCATGTCGCGTTCTGATCTTTTCGCCGCGCTGACGATGATCATGGGAACGATTTCCGGAGCATTGTTAATTCTTTATGCCACGACGTTGAGCACGATTCTGCCCGATGCCGTTGGCCATATGATCGCCGCATCGCTGATCTCATTGCCTGCCGCCATCTTGATTTCGCGGTTGATGGTTCCGGGCGCACCCACCGTAGCGCACGCGGCGACGCAGAAAGACGACCCGGCAGACCTCCATTATCAGGGCAGCATCGACGCTATTGTACGCGGCACCGCCGACGGGATGCAGCTATTTCTGGCCGTTATCGGCGTAATCATCGTGGTATTCGCACTGGTTAATCTGGTCGATCAGTTGCTGGCGTTGCTGCCCTTCGTCGACGGCGAGGCGATCACGCTGCGCCGCGCGTTCGGTTGGCTGCTCGCTCCGTTGATGTGGACCCTTGGCGTGCCGTGGGAGCAGGCGGGAGCGGCAGGCGGCCTCATGGGGACAAAGGCGATCCTCAACGAATATGTTGCCTATCTGGACTTATCCGCTCTTCCTGCAGGGACGCTCGGCGGACGCGGGCTGCTGATCACCACGTACGCGCTGTGCGGGGTCGCGAATCTGGCGAGCATCGGTCTGCTGGTGTCGACTATCGGCACGTTGGTCCCCGAGCGGCGCGCCGAAGTTGCGGCGCTTGGCGTCAAAAGCTGGATCGCTGGCAATGCGGCAACAGCAATGACCGGGGCGATGGTCGGTCTCGTGACGCCCATCTAGAGCGTGATGAGCAGAAGTTTGTGCATCGTGACGGGGCCGATTTTGGCCGAGCGCGAGGAGCGAGGAGTGAGCCATGCCGCAGCATAGGGAGCGACGAGCGACGCTGCGCTCGGCCAAAATCGGCCCGCCCCTTGGGATTGCGGTA
>JAAUPH010000244.1 GCA_012035435.1 Sphingopyxis sp.
CTCCACCCCGATCTGGGGGTTGGCATCGCGCCCGACCTTTTCGGCGACGACCAGCCCCGCATCCTTGCCCGACAACCCGACCGCGCGCCGCCCGCTTCGGCGATCCAGCTGACGATATCCTTGTTAATCGCGCCCAGCACCATTTCGGCGACCGCGGCGGTTTCGGCATCGGTGACGCGCAGGCCCCCGACGAACTGTGATTCCACCCCCAGCCGCTTCAGCATGCTGCCAATCTGCGGCCCGCCGCCATGCACGACAACCGGATTGATGCCGACCGCGCGCAGCAGGACAATATCCTGCGCAAAATCGCGCTGACGCTCGGGCGCGCCCATCGCATGGCCGCCATATTTGACCACAAAGGTCGTGCCCGCATAGCGTTGCAGATAGGGTAGCGCCTCGACCAGAGTCTCCGCCTTGGCGAGCAGCTCGGCCATGCGGGCGACGCCGGGCTGATCGGTCACAGCAGCTGCTCGCCGCGGTCGAGCTTGCGGCCCAGCGCCACCAGCCCGGTAATGACAAAGGGGATTAGTGTCAGGCTCAGCACCACCTTGGCCAGCATCTGCCCGCCCATCAGATTGGCGATTGGGAAAATGCCGTAAAAGGCGATGCTGACGAACAGCAAGGTGTCGATGATTTGGCTCAGCGCGCTGGCGATTGCGCCGCGCACCGCCAGCATCGTCGTCGTCTGCCCGCCCGCGCCGGGATCGCCGCGCAGCTTGCTGAAAATCGTGACGTTCAGAAATTGCGAGGTTCCATAAGCAACTATCCCCGCTGCCATCAGCCGCGGGCTCTGTCCCAGGATCGTTTCAAAGGCGGTCAGCCGCGCTACCTCCATTTTGTCCGACGCGGGCAGCGCGAGGACCAGCGCGGTGAGGACAATCGACAGGATCAGCGGGACAAAGCCCCAGAGCACCAACCGGTTGGCCAGCGTCTGCCCATGCAGTTCGGCCACCGCACTCGACAGCGCGACGAGCAAAAGGAACGGGAAAATCCCAGCCTCAACCGCCAGCCAACTCCCCAGCGCAACCTGTTTATTGCCCAGCACCCCCGCCAGCACGACCATGCCGCCATAGATGATGGTGAACAGGAATAGCGAGGGCGACAGGCCGGTAGGCGCGGGCGAGGACGAAACGTTCATCGCTGGCGCTTATCTCCTTTTTGCCCGATGCTCAATCCGCGGGATTATGCTTCTGCAGAAACGCGCCCATGGCGTTGAGAAGCGCTAGCCGATCCGCCTCGCGCGCAAAATAATGGTCCGCGAGCGGGAGCGAGAGAAATTCGCTTGCCTTGCCCGCGCGGCGCATCGCGCTGTGCATGCGGTCCGACTGGGCGTGATTGACCGTCACATCCTTCTTGCCATGGATCAGCAGCAGGGGCACTTTGATCCGCTCGATTGCGTTGATGGGCGATACGGCGGCAAAGTCCCGGCTCATCCGCCCCCATTGGGTCCGGTACAGATTTTCGTGCGATGCACCGCCAAAATCGCTCACCTCCTTGCGCAGGTTCGACACTCCGGCGATCGAAATGGCGCAGCGATAAAGGTCCGGATCCTTTGCAATACCCCACATTGCCGCATAGCCGCCATAGGATGCGCCGACGATGCACACGCGCGCGGGATCGGCCAGCCCTTCACCAACCGCCCATTTGAGCGCGTCGGTCAGATCGTCCTGCATCGCGAGCCCGATTTCGCCATGGCCCTTGTCGACGAAGGCCTGACCATAGCCGGTTGATCCGCGGAAATTGGGCTGGATCACGCCATATCCCTGCTCGGCCAGATATTGGGCCCAATAATCATAGGTCAGCGTGTCGTGCGCCCAGGGGCCGCCGTGCGGCATGACGATGAACGGCAGCGCTTTGGCGGTACGGCCGCGGGGCAATGTCAGTACCGCCTCTATTTCCAGCCCGTCGCGCGCCTTATACTGAATCAATGTGGCGCGGGACAATCGTGAGCTTTTCACAACGTCGTTCATCGCGGCAAGCTGGCTAAGCTGGCCGGCGTTTTTGTCGAAAAAGAACAGCAGGCCGGGATTGTCCGGGGTAGCAATGCGCACCAACATGCGCGACTGATCGCTGCTCATGCTGACGATGTCGACCGACGCTTTGGGGGCGGAGGCATCAAGTTCGGCTTGAACAGCCGCAAGCGCGGGATCGATCCAGTGCACCGGCTTGTCGGGATCGGATGTGAATATGCCCAGCACCCGGTCGCCCGCCTGCGACACCCAAATGCCCTCTGCTGAGCCGCTCGGTGGGTCAAAAAAGGTCCGCACCTTTTGACCGGTGATCATGTTGATTTCCGCTATTTCGGTTTCATTGTCGCCATTTTCGGCAAACACCAGCGCGTGATCGGTTCCCGGCAGGAACATCAGCGGGGTTTTCAGCTGTTCATCTTCGCTGAGCGTGACGCGTTCGCTGACGCGCATCGTCCCGCCGCCCTCGCCGCGATACAGCAGGTTGGAACGGGTCGACTGGTCCCGATAGCTGACGGCATAGCGCACGCGTCCGCCATGGTCGGCGCCCCACTCATAGACATTGGTACGGCCGGCATCTTCAATCTTGCGCCTGCCCGTTGCCACATCGACGCGGAAAACCGTGGGCCAAAACCCGGGATAGTTCGTATAAATTGATGCTTGCGCCGCAATCAAAACCTCGGTGCTGCCATCGTGCGGTGTCCACAACAGGTCCGCGCCCTGGCCGGCCTGATCCCACAACAGCCGCGTGACTTTGCCGGTCTGCCGCTCAACGCCAATAAATCGCGTGACATACCAATCTTCGGCTTCCACTGGCATCAACGCATAGAGCCGCGCGACGATATGATCATCATTGACCCAGTGCAGCGAGCCCAGCTGGGTCTGTTCGGGCAGCGCCAGCACGGTCATTTTCGATCGGTCGCCGATGACGGGCATCATCACCAACCGCTGTTCGCCGCCCACGGCAAACAGCCCGGCCATGTGCGTACCGCTGGGCGACAGGCGCGGTTTGTCAACAAATGGCAGGCGGGCAAAGGCGCTTGCCGGCAGTTTTTCGATGCTGCGCTTGGCGGCAGGTGCCGCCGGTACCGGTTGGGCCGACGCCAGTTGACCGATCATTAACAGCGCGGCACCGATGGTCATCCGGCACACCGTCATTGCGCACATCCAGCCGTGCATCATCCTTGCCCCCTGCCCAAGCCCCGCAGGTCGGACGTCACCGGACTGCGGACAAATACTTTATTTCATGGTCATTTCCAGCGCAAGCCATGCTTGTGGGCGCGCGCCCTTGCCACCGCGCTGCCATTGGCTAAACCGGCGCAAACATTGTTGGGGGACGCGCATTATCATGGAACGCTTGATCGGACTTGTCGGCATTGTTGCCATTTTGGCGATAGCGCTGCTCTTTTCGTCCAACCGCCGCTGGATCCGGCCGCGCGTCGTCGTTCCCGCGTTCCTGTTGCAAGCGGGCTTTGCGCTGCTGGTGCTGGGAACGCCCTGGGGGCGCGCGATTATTCAGGGGATGTCTGATGGCGTGTCGAACCTGCTGAGCTATGCCAAGGCGGGGACCGACTTCATCTTTGGCCCGCTTGCCGGCCCCGAAATGGGCGGCAATAGTTTTGCCATTGCGGCGCTGCCCGTGATCATCTTCTTCGCCGCGCTGATTTCGGTCCTTTATTATCTTGGCATCATGCAATTCGTCATCAAATGGGTCGGCGGCGGGATTCAGAAGGTCACCGGCATCACCAAGGTTGAAAGCCTGGGCGCGGCGGCGAATATCTTCGTGGGACAAAGCGAAAGCCCGCTGGTGATCCGCCCCTATCTGGCGGGGCTTACCCCATCCCAGATGTTCACCATCATGTGCGTCGGTATGGCGGGGGTCGCGGGCACGATTTTGGGCGCCTATGCCGGGATGATCGGCGAACAATTATTGCCCTATCTGCTTGCCGCAAGCTTCATGTCGGCGCCAGGGGGCATTTTGATGGCCAAGATCATCATGCCCGACGATCCCAAGGATGTCGGTGTCGAACCGGTCATCATGCCCGACGCCAGCCATGACGAGGAAAAGCCCGCCAACATCATTATGGCAGCGGCGCAAGGGGCTGCGACCGGTGTCAAGCTTGCGGTTGCGGTCGGTGCGATGCTGCTCGCCTTTGTCGCGCTGGTGGCGCTTGCCAATGGTTTGCTCGGTGGCCTGGGAAATATGCTGGGCCAGGATGACTGGTCTTCCAGCGCGCGCTTGGAACGATTTTTGCCCCGATCATGTATCTTGTCGGCGTTCCGTGGGAGGAATCGGGCACGGTTGGCGCTTTTTTCGGGACCAAGGTGGTGCTGAACGAATTTGTCGCCTTTATCGATTTGGGCGCAGCTCAGGCCGCATTGTCGCCCGCCGCCATCGCCATCAGCACTTTTGCCCTGTGCGGCTTTGCCAATTTCAGTTCCATCGCGATTCAATTGGCGGTGGCGGGAAATCTCGCCCCCAATCAGCGGCCCGTCATCGCGCGGCTGGGACTAAAGGCTCTGCTCGCGGGCAGCCTCGCCAACCTCATGTCGGCGACATTGGCGGGCCTGATCCTCAGCTTCACGCCGCCGCTGGCGCCGGCGGCGTC
>JAAUPH010000245.1 GCA_012035435.1 Sphingopyxis sp.
TCAACCAGCGACCCCAGCGTCGCATCGAGCCCGAAAAAAAAAGGGGGAGCGGAGCACAAATCCCGCGACCACATCCTTGCCCGTCACCGGGAAGAGCCGCGACAGGCGCACTTCAGCCGGGTGCCTGTCGGCAAAACGGTTGAGCCCGGCGGCATAGGCGTCGAACAGGACGCGCACATCGGCGGGCAGCGCATTCCAGTCGCGGTCGACCGTCGAACGAATGTCGAGCAGATGCGCGGCAAAATCGACCTTGGCCCCGTCGGCGCCAAGCATCGCCCCGGCGCGCCCGCGCGTCATCGCCAACACTTCCTGCAATGTCGCGAAATCGTCCTCGGCGTGGGCATAGGCGACGCCATAAGCAACATCGGCGTCAGTATCGCCAAAGATATGCGGCACGCCCCAGCGATCGCGCGCGATCTCAACATTTTGGGGGGTGAAGGCGACGGGTTGTTCTGTCGACGCCGAAAATGGTTCCCAGAGGGCAAGCGCTACCGCAACGCCAATCCCAAAGACGAGCAAGCCAATCAGCAGTTTACGCATCATCTATACGCATTTCCAAAACTATTTCAGCCGCGATGTTGGCGGGGCGCCCGGAGCTTGGCAAGCGTTGGTTGCCGGCCATTGTCGTTTGTCGACACCATCTTGCGCCGGATGACAGTTCGGCTACGAAGCCGTAATTCGATGTAACATCGTATCAGGCGTTTCTTCCGGGAGAGTATTTGATGTCCATCCGTTCCGCGTTGCTTGCCAGCTGCCTTTGTCTGACCGCTGCCCCCCCAGTCGTCGCGCAGGCGCAGACCTTTGTCGGGTCGGGCGTGACGCCGACTATGTTCGAACACAGCGCCGAACGCCCGCTGAGGTTCGCCGACACGGCACCTGCAGGCGGCGCACTCGTCATTCTCACCGCTGGCGCTGACATTCCGGCTTTAACCGGCGTCGCGCTGACGGAGGGGGACCGCACTGCCATCAAGGCAGCCGTCACTGCGGCAAAGTTTGAAGGCAAGGCAGGCAGCACATTGTCGTTGCGCGGGATTGGTGCCTTTGGCCGCATCCTCCTGGTGGGCACGGGCACCGAGGCGACCATGCTGACGCGCGCCGAAGCGGGGGGCAAGGCGGCGCAGGAATTGATGAATGAAGCGCAGCCGGTGACCATTGCCGGAGCGTCTTCCGGCGTCGACATGGCCGACGTCGCCTATGGTTACGCGCTAGGGCAATACCGGTTTGATCGGTACAAGACCGTGGATCGCAAATCGCCGCCCGCCGATGCCGTAACGCTGGTCGGGGGTGATGCCGCTGCCGCACGTGCCGCCTTTGCTGTGCGCCATGCGCCGCTGATCGACGGTGTGCGCCTGTCGCGCGATCTGGCCAACGAACCAGCCAATGTTATCTATCCCGAAACTTTCATCGCCGAAGTGCGCAAGGCGTTCGGCAGCACGGCGAATGTCAGCATCGAGGTGCTGGACGAAGCAGCCATGCGCAAGCAGAACATGGGCAGCATCCTGGGCGTGGGTCAGGGCAGCCCGCGCGGATCACGCATCATGATCGTGCGCTATCGCGGAACCGGCAGCGCCGCCGCGCCGCTGGCGATGATCGGCAAGGGCATCACCTTTGACAGCGGCGGCATTTCGCTGAAGCCCGGCGCGGGCATGTGGGAGATGAAGGCCGACATGTCGGGCGCGGCGTCGGTCATGGGCGCAGCGCTCAGCCTCGCCAAATCGCGCGCGCCGGTGCATGTGGTCGCGGTCGCCGCGCTGGCCGAAAATATGCCCGACGGCAATGCACAGCGCCCCGGCGACATCGTCCGGACCTATTCGGGCAAGACCATCGAAATGCTCAACAGCGATGCCGAAGGGCGCCTCGTGCTGGCCGATGCCAATGAATATGTGGCGGACACCTATAGCCCCCGCGCGCTCGTCAATATTGCGACGCTGACCGGGTCAATCGTCGGTGCGCTCGACGAACAATATGCGGGTTTGTTCGCGCGCGATGAAGCCCTGGGCGCGCAGCTGCTCGCGGCGGGCGAGGCAAGCGGCGAGCGGTTATGGCGAATGCCGCTCCACCCCAAATATGCCGAGCGGATGAAATCGGACATTGCTGACATCCGCAACATCGCGCCGAACTTGGGCCCGGGCGCTAGCCTTGGCGCCCATTTCATCGGATTCTTCGTCGATCAGAAATTGCCTTGGGCGCATCTCGACATCGCCGGGGTCAACGATGCCAGCGGCACAACCCCGCTGGTCCCCAAGGGGCAAAGCGGCTTTGGCGTGCGCCTGCTCGACCAGCTCGCGCGCGATGCTGAACCCAGATAAATCTGGTACGCTGCGTCAGCGCTTGGGTTGACGCAGCGCGGACAGGCTGATCCGCTGGCTAATCGCAACCTGGCCCGAAAGCGTTTCGACTTCCATCAGCACCGCCGGGTCCGCACCGGCCCAGTCGATGGTGATGCGACCATAATTGGGTTCCAGCGGCGCCTGCGCGATGCGGTGGCGGTTGGGGCCGAACACGGGCCAAACTTCGGTCAGCCCCGACGATGTCAGCTCGTAGAGCGGATAGGGCACGCGCTCTTTCAGCAGCGACAATTCGGCATAATGGGTGTCGCCCGAAATGATCACCAGATTTTCGACCTGCGCAAAATCAATGAGGTCGATCAGCCGCTGATGATCGGCCTGAAAATTAATCCACGCCTCATAGCCCGGCGCATCGGGCAATACCTGCGTCGATGACGCCAGGATGCGCAGATCGGCGGGTTGGCGCAGCTCGGCCTCCAGCCATTCCCACTGCTCAGCGCCCAGCATCGATGCAGCGGGATCGGCATTGACGATATACTGCCCCTTGTCCGCCGGCTCGACGCTATATCCCAACAGGGGCGTGCGGAAGGTGCGGTTGTCGGGCAGGATCACCTGCACCCTGCGGCCCGGCGGCCCGAAATAATAGGCGCCGTAAATCCCCGCGTGCGAGCGCCGCGGATGGTCCGCGGGCACCCCCCAGAAATTGAGGAAGGCGGCGGCGGACTCGGCCTTTTGGGATATTCGCTGCCGCCGTCGTTGACGCCATAATCATGGTCGTCCCACGTCGCTATAACCTGGCTCTTGCGGTTGAGCTCGCGAAAGCCGGGCTTGGCAGCGAGCTTGGCATATTTGCCGCGCAGCACTGCCATATCCTCGGTATCGCCATACACATTGTCGCCGAGGAAGATGAACAGGTCGGGATTCCAGCGATTAACGAGGTCCCAGATCGGCTGATCCTTGTCCTGCCGCGCGCAACTGCCAAAGGCGATGCGGGTCAGCGCCGCCTGCGCCTGTGCTTGCGCTGGAAATGAAGCGAGGGCGGCTGTCGCAGCCGCCCTCGCCAATAGTGCCCGCCTGTCGATCGGCGGCATCAGAAACCGACTTTCAGCGTCGCAAAAAACTGCTGCGGAGCGCCCGCGAGCAGCGTCTGATTGTCGCCGCGATTGCCGAACCCGTTCGACCCGATGGTGCCGACATACGCCTCGTCGAACAGGTTGGAGGCGTTGAGTTGCAGCTCGACGGTATCGGTAAAGCGATAGCCGATGGTGGCATCGACGATCACCCGGCCATCGACCGACCGGTCATTCTCGAAATTGAAGAAGCGCTCAGACATATAGTTGGCACCAATCCGCCCGAACAGCGGGCCATTGTCATAGGCGAGTTCGCCGCGCAGCGTATGTTCCGGGCTGTCGACCACCCGCTTGCCACGGGTCGCCGCGATCAGCGTGCCCGCCGCGTTGACGACATTGTCGCGGTAAGTGGCGTCATTATAGGCATAGGCGACATAGGCGCTCAGCCCGCCGCCAAGCCGCAACTCGCCGCCCGCTCAAAACCATAGGATCGCACCGAACCGACATTTTGCAGCACAGCGGGATTGCCGATGATACCCGCGCCCGTCGCAAGGCCGAGCAGGCGTTCGAGAAGTCGACAAAATAGGCCGCCAGCACCCCGTTGAACACCGACGAGTTAAAGCGCAGCCCCAACTCATAGGTGTCCGATGTTTCCGGGCGCAATGTATCTCGGATCGCGTTGAACCCGGCCTGCGTCGTGGCGAACGGCCCGCTGGTGCTCGACGAGACGAACGCGCGCGTCACCTGTGTAAACCCGCCAAACAGTTCGGCGCTGTCGCCCAGTTCATAGGCAAAGCCGACGTGCGGCTGGAACCAGTCCTGCACCTCGATTTCGCCCGTCGCGCGGCCGCCTTGCACCACGGCATCGGCCTCGTTGCGCACGTCAAAGCCCTTCCAGCCCAGATTGATCGTCAGGTCACCCAGCGCGATCTTGTCCTGCACATGATATTGGAACGTCTTGGTGTTGAAGTCGATTTCCCACTGGGTGAAAAAGGGGTTGGTACGGAAATCGCGGTGGCTGTAGCCGGGGTTGGTGCGGCTGGCATAGGCATAGAAGCGCCGCGCCTGGATGAAGTCATTATTTTCGAACCATGTCCCGGCGCTCACCATGTGCATCCCGACTTCGGCCGACAGATTGGCGAACACGCCCGTGCGCTGCAGGTCATATTCGGTGGTGCGGGTCGACAGCGGCACGCCGTTCG
>JAAUPH010000246.1 GCA_012035435.1 Sphingopyxis sp.
CCACGTCGCTGACGTCGGGCAATGGCGGCGCGATCATTGCGGCGAATCGATGGGACGCTTTCTTGCGGTCCAGCTGCTGCTTCTCGCCCTTTCGCTCGCACTGTGGGGCTGGACGCCGTTCCTGTTGTGGGCCGCGGCCCTCGCGACGACGTTTCAGCTCTTCCTGCGCCTGCGCAACATTGCCGAACATGCGTGCACCAGCGTTGGCAGCGACGACCCCTTCACCCATGCCCGTACCACGCGGGCCAACTGGGTCGAGCGGACGACGGTGGCGCCCTATTGGGTCAATTATCACGCCGAACATCATCTGTTCATGGGCGTGCCCTGTTACCGTCTGGCCGAGGTTCACCGCCTGCTGGGTGAACGCGGGCATCATCCGGCGATGACGATCGCGCCCGGCTATGCAGCGGTGCTGCGGTCGGCTACAGCCAATCAGCCCGCTTAAACCGGTAATACAGCCCGCCGCAGATTGTCGCCATCACCCCGATCACGATGAAATAGCCATATTTCCAGCGTAATTCAGGCATCACATCGAAATTCATCCCGTAGATGCCGGCAATCGCGGTCGGCACGGCGAGGATGGCGGCCCAAGCCGCCAGTTGACGCGTAATCGCGCCCTGCCGCTGCTGTTCAAGTAGCCCGCTGGTTTCGATGACCGACGTCAGCGTGTCGCGCAGCCCCGCCACCCGGTAGCTCACTCGCCGCACATGATCGACCAGATCGCGGAAATAAGGATCAATCTCATGGTCGATCTGCGGCAGATCGATGTTGACGAAACGCCCGGCCAGATCCTCCATAGGCCCAAGGATGCGGGTGAGGCGGAACAGGTCACGGCGCAGGCCAAACACCCGCGCCGTTTCCGCTCGTCCCAGAAAATGGTCGAGCGTGCGGTCTTCCATCGCCAGCACTTGCTCCTCAACCGCGTCGATCACCTCAAAATAGCCATCGACGATGAAGTCGAGGATGGCATGGAGGACATAGTCCGAACCCTGCCGCAGCAACCACGGCGTCGCCTCCAGCTGTTTGCGCACCGGCGCATGGCCGCGATCCGACCCGTGGCGAACGGTGATGATGAACTGGCGTCCGACGAACAGCGCGGTGTTGCCATAGCCGATCCGCGCATGGCCGTCCGCTCCTTCCAAATGCATGGTCCGCGCAACAACGAACAGATGATCGCCATAGCTTTCCATCTTGGGAAGATGCCGGGGATCGAGTGCGTCCTCCACCGCCAGTTCGTGCAATCCCAAATGCTGCTGAATGGCTTGCAGCTCGCGGTCGGTGGGCTCGTGAAGGCCGATCCAGAGCAGATCGGTTCCTTTTTCGAGCGCCGGAATTGCCTTGCACGGATCGATGTCGACAAGCAGCCGCCCCTCGCGGTAAATGCGCGCAACGACAACTGTCACCCTAGCGCCTCGGCAATCAACACACGCGTATTTGCCACGCCGTAGAGTGCGATGAAGCTGCCCATGCGCGGGCCTGCGCTGGATCCGAGCAGCGTTTCATACAGCGCCTTGAACCAATCGCGCAGGTTCTCAAAGCCGCCCGCCTTGCCAATTTCATAGACGATGGTCTGGATGTCCTCGGCAGGCGCATCCTCCGCGAGCGTGGCCAACTCTTCATCAAGCGCACGCAGCGCGGCGGCCTCCGCATCGTCGGGTTTGCGCCGTGCCAGCGTCTTGGCAACGACATCGCGGTTATAGGCGAGGGCGTGACCGATGAGTGCGCTCAGCTCGCCATGCGTTTCGGGCCGGGCGTCGGGCACATAGTTGCGCAAATAGGCCCAGACCTGCTCCGCTGTCGCGCCTGCGCCGAGCACGCCGACAAGGTTAAGCAGCAAGCCAAAGCTGACCGGCGGCGCGTCCACCGGCACCGCGCCATTGTGAATATGGTGCGCCGGATTGCCGAGCCTTTTGTCGAGCGGCTGGTCATGCCAGCTCGCGCGGAACTTATAATAATCGTCGACCGCGCCGGGAATGATGCCCAGATGCAGCTGCTTCGCGCTCTTGGGCTCACGATAGGCATAAAAAGCGACGCTGTCTTGCGGCGCGTAGGTCAGCCATTCTTCGAGCGCGATGCCATTGCCCTTTGACTTCGAAATCTTTTCCCCGCGCTCGTCGAGGAACATTTCGTAGATCAGTCCCTCGGGCTTGCGGCCCCCGAGCACTTCGGCAATTTTGCCCGACTGGATGCCGCTGTCGGTCAGATCCTTACCATACATTTCATAATCTACGCCCAGCGCCACCCAGCGCATTGCCCAGTCAACCTTCCACTGCAGCTTGGACAGGCCGCCCAGAACCGACTGGGTGATGCGGTCGCCATCGTCGTCGAAGGCGATCAGCCCGGCGTCGGCATCGACCACCTCGATCGGAACTTGCAGCACCACACCGCTCTTGGGGCTGACCGGCAGCACGGGTGAGTAGGTCGCCGCCCGTTCCTTGCGCAGCGTCGGCAGCATGATGTCCATGATCGCCTGATAATTGCGCAGAACATTTTTCAGCGCATCGTCAAACGCCCCACCCTCATAACTTTCCGTCGAGGAGCGGAATTCATAGTCGAAGCCGAACCGATCAAGGAAGTCGCGCAGCATCGCATTATTGTGCGCCGCGAAACTTTGAAACTTCCCAAACGGATCAGGGATCCGAGTCAGCGGCTTGCCCAGATGTTGGGCCAGCATCGCGCCGTTCGGCACATTGTCGGGCACCTTGCGCAGCCCGTCCATGTCGTCCGAAAATGCGATAAGCCGCGTCGGCGCGCCGCCAGTCAGCGCTTCATAGGCGCGGCGTACCATCGTCGTGCGCAGTACTTCGTTAAAGGTACCGATATGCGGCAGGCCCGAGGGACCATAGCCGGTTTCGAACAGCACCGGCGCGCCGCCAGGCTTGCCTGCCGGATAGCGTTTCGCAATCTTGCGCGCTTCTTCAAATGGCCAAGCCTTGGACTTTTGCGCTTCGTCCTGGAGCGCGCGGGGGTCGGTGTTGCTCATGACAGCGGCCTTAGCGGCAACGCGCCCCGAAATGTAGCAGGAAAAAAACGACAGGCCCGCGATGCATCCGAACCAACATAGTTACCGGATATTTACCATAAACCGGCATAGGGGCGGCCATGGACGTTGCTACATCTTTCTTGCCCCGCTTTCACGCCCGCACCGCGGTGTCGGTTGATGTGACGATCGTTGGCGTGCTCGACCGCTTTGATGCGCGCATTGCCGATCTGTCAGAGGGCGGCGCGCTGATCATCGGCGGCAGCGTGCCGGCGCGGGGGCGCTGCGAAATCCACTATGGCGGTCATATCGTCTATGCCACCGTCATGTGGTCAGAACCCGACCGGATGGGCGTGCGTTTTCCTTTCAATCTGACCGACGGGCCGCTGCACCAGCGACTGGTAATCGCGCGCAGCCACCATCAGCCTAGACCAATGGCAGCAATCGGTCGCAGCCTACATCGCTTTGGCCGCCGGGGACTCTAGGAAAAGACTGCTGCGGTGTTGGTTGGCGACACCGCATATTTGCGGTGCACGCCCGGGATCAGGAACACATCCGCCAGAACCCACAAAGCCCATCCGAAAAATGATGCGGCCCCAAGATAAAGAATCGGCGGACCCATCAAGATCAGGAGGAGCCCGCCGAAGAACATCCCGGTCTGCGCAATCGCCGACTGGGTTGCCCCAAGGTAGAAGCGATGCGCCGACACCTGCGCAAGCAGGAACCACAACAAATAAGCCATCCAGACGCTGCGCACCGGACGGTTGGCGTGTGGGCGATAGGTTGACCGCAGCATGGTTTCGGGATCGGCAGGCTCTGTCGCATCGCTTTGGGCTCGTCGCGCCCGCTCGGAAGCAAGAAACGCCTCGCGTTTGGCTGCGAGCGGGTCGACAGCCGCAGACATCGGCGCGCCAGAGCGTTGCCCCATGGGCACACCAACATAGGTGCCTGACCCAGCCGCCGCGCCTTCACCTATTCCCTTACGTCCGAAACCACTCATGCCGAACCCCCAGCCGATGAGGCGAAAGCGTACGGAATTTCCGTTAAATTTGGGTGATCGTGGCGCCTTGAATAACGTTCGATTTTCGTTCTAAGTCCATGGCGTGTCGCAACTGCTTCGCCTCCCCGCGCTTCATGCCAGCCACGCCGGAATCTGGCTGGCCGACAGCAACGGAGCGATCCGGCAAGTGGATCGCGGCGCGGCCATTGCAGCAGCGGCATCGACCCCGCATATCCTGATCAATGCGCCGCTGACCGGCGAACGGCTGGGCTATGGCGAAATTTCGGGGCTCGACCTGCTTGAACTCTTCGCATTCGTCCACCCGGCGTATTTTGCCGTGCCGACCGCGAACGGGCTCGCGCAAATCATGGGACAGCCGGCGGTAGCGGACGAGGCCGATGTCACCGCGCAACTCCAGAGGCTCGCCGGAACGGCTGCTGACGGCGTGCGTGATGCGGCTGGACCTGAAGCGGTTCGTCGAGGGAGAGTACCCTACAGAAGAAGCAGCAAGTTCGAGGGCGGAGATCGCGATGGCGGCGGAGGAAGTGCTGGCCTGTGAGGAGCGTGCTGGC
>JAAUPH010000247.1 GCA_012035435.1 Sphingopyxis sp.
GTCGCTCGCGGCGTTACCGAGGCGCTGGCAGGTGCGTTGGGCATGGTGCTCCAGCCTCCGGTGGTGGCCAATCTCACGCATAGTAAGCAGGCCTATGACCTTTACCTGCAGGGCCGCACCCTGCACGCGCGCTTGTTCGGGGACGGAGTGATGACCCGCGCCGTCGAATTGCTCGAAGAGGCGGTGGCCATCGATCCCGATTTCGCCGAGGCATGGGTGCTATTGGGCGACGTGCACCAGCGCATGGGCATTTATCTGGCTGGGTGCGATCCGGGCGAGGCTTCGATCAGGATGGCCGCGTGCGTGCGCAAAGCGATGGCGATCAAGCCCGGTCTTGGCCATGCTTACGGCCTGCTGGCGCTGCACGAATTCACCCGCAACAACATCGTCGGCGCACTCGATCTAGCCTTCAGTGGATATGAGGTGGAACCTGCCAACCCGGCCGTTTCGGTCCGGATCGGCGGGCTGCTGTTGTTCTGCGGGCTGACCCAGCGGGGCCTTGAGTTTCTTGACGAGGCCATCGAGCGCGACCCGGTTGATGGCCGGAGTTACATGGTGCGCTCGGCCGCGCAGCTCAACCTCGGCCGGATCGATGAGGCCGTGGCCGATGCGCAACGCTGCGTCGATCTGGGCTTTCCATCTGTCTGGTTAGGCGTCACCCTTGCAGCGGCACGCGAGCATGAACGGGCGGTCGAGGCTTATCAGCAGACCCGTCACATGATCGCCAACAGCATCCCGCCACCCTCCGGCATGGGGCCGATGCGCCCGCTATGCTCGATGCCTATTGGGACGTGGCGGCCAAGGGTGTTTGCAGCGGTAAGCCCGAGGACCGAGAGGCCTATTGCCGTACGCTCGATTTCCTCCACCTCTCGATGCACGACAAGGAACATCAGGCCATCACCTTGCCCGCCGTGTTCATGGGCTATGCCGACATGTTGTTCAAAACCATCGGCACGCGGATCACGCTCCAGAACCTTGCCTGCCTGATGTCGATCTGGACCGAGATCGAACCGATGTGCCGGATTTGGCAGCACCCCGAATTCATCCCGTTTGCCCAGCGCATCGGCATGGCCGAGGCGTGGGACAAGTATGGCTGGCCCGATCTTCTGCCGCGCCCGACCAATCGCCTCTGAAGGCGGATTGACGCTTTTTTCACGGTTTATTGACGCAGCGCCGGATTGACGCTTGACGCTACGGAACCGCATTCTCCTGGCCGAGACTTAGCGCAGAATTGAAGGGTTTGGAGTGGCCGGAACCATGCGTTCCGGCACGCACCACGCGTCGTCCTGGCTGCCGCATAAGCCTTGCGAAAGTTCCGCTCATTCCTGAGCGGGTGGATTGGGGGAGAACAACAATGAATCTGGTCAAATCACTCACAATCGGGGCCGCACTGGTGGCTGCGACGCTGGCAACCCCGGCGATGGCGGAAGAAACGCCCTATACGCTTGGCACAGTGTGGGAGGCGAGCCGCATTGACGTGCTGCCCGGCCAAGGTCCGGACTATGCCCAATACCTCGCCACGACCTGGAAGAGGAACATGGAGACGTTGAAGGCCGAAGGTTACGTCGTCAGCTACCGTGTGCTGGCAACCAACCATCGCCGCGGCGACGAGCCCGATCTGATCCTGCTCATCGAATTCAAGGACTATCAGACAGTCGCACAGATCGAAGCCCGCCGTGCGCGGATGAATGAACTGACGGGGCAGACAAACCGCAGCGCCGCAGCTGCCTCCGCCGAGCGCGGCAAGATGCGCGAGGAACTGGGCACAACCCAGTTTCAGGAATTGGTTCTGAAATAAGCGACCCGGTTTCAGGATCATGGCGGGCGGCGCGCTTTTGGGGGGAGCGCCGCCTGCCACACATGTGTCGGCGACAATCCCCGCAACCGGAGACTTCCCGATGGCAACCCAAGCTTTGCCGATGCTTCCAGCCAGGTCCTTTGCGCTGACAGAACACCGCAATCTGCGCATTGCCACCCTGTTCCTGCTGTATTTTGCGCAAGGCCTGCCGTTCGGCTTCATCGAATTTGCGATGCTGGCATGGCTCGCGCAAAACGGAATGTCGGCAGCAGCGATCGGATCCGTCCTTGCAGCCTCGCGCTGCCATGACATTCAAGCTCGCCTATGGGTTCATAATGGACCGCTATGCGTTCCTGCCCATGGGGCGCAGGCGGCCATGGATCATAAGTGGACAATTGGTCTGGTGGCAGCCTTCGCCGCGATGGCCATCGCCAACCCATCCCCTGTCCAGATCGGCCTGATTGCCGCCCTCGCGTTCGTCATCGGATTGTCGTCCGCGACGCAGGATGTCGCGGTGGATGGCTTGGCGGTCGACATCCTGCCGGAGGACGAAATCGAAAAGGCCAATGGCTACATGTTTGGCGGTCAGGCCTTGGGCATGGCCGCAGGCGGCGGTGTGGGTGGATTTCTGATCGCCTATTACAGCCTTGCGGCCGCAGCCATGACAATGGCGGTGCTGGTTGCCACGATCCTGATCCTTCTCATTGTGCTTCGCGAACGCCCCGGTGAACGGTTGTTGCCTTGGACAGCCGGGCAAGCGTCCCAGCGCAACCTCGACATTCATCTTGGCGCTTTCATGCCGATCATCCGCAATCTGTTCCGTGAGATGTTCACGCGGCAAACCCTCATCCTCATGCCCGCCATGGTTGCCGTTTGCGGTGCGACCGGCATCTTCCTGGGGCTTGCCCCGCTTTTCTCGGCCAACATCCTCGATTGGGAAAAATCAACCTACAGTGGCTGGGCCAGCACAGCCTCGCTTGTTGCCGGCCTTGCTGCCATAATCCTGTTTGGGCATGCCGCATCGTGGTTGGGGGCGAGGCGCAGCTTCATCCTTTGTGCTGCGGCGACTGCAGCCATCGCACTGTCCATGTTGGTGCTGAAAGCCGAGTGGTCCCCATTCGGCCCGTGTTCATTTGTTCGATCTTCGCTTTCAAGGCGATGTTCGTATTGAGGGGCGTGACAGGAGGCGCTTTATCCATGCGGCTTTGCGCTCCAGCGGTTGCAGCAACCCAATTCGCAGTGTTCATGGCCATCGCCAATCTGGGACGAGCGATGGGCTCTGCTTCGCTCGGCTGGCTTGATAGCCTAGGCGGCATCCCTGCGATGTTCACCGCGATAGCGGTCTGCGGGTTGATAGCGGCGGCCTTTGCGACCGCTGCAAAAGTGGGGCGATGAAATCGATTCCAGCACGCTTCGCTTAGCCGTTCCTGAGCGGGGACGAGGCCCAAACCGATAGCGGCATGGCAGCCTCTCGCGGAACCAATAACCGGAACCATCTTAGCTGAATCTGGGCGGGCTACAGAGGGCAAATTGCGCCGCTAAGACCTAGCGATTGAACACTGTGGTTGCGGCATGAGCTCTTGGGGCCCCTGGGGCGAAATGAAGATTTTCATCGTCACCTCGCACAATTATGCCGCCTTGTCGTCCGCATGCGCTGTGCTTATTGCTTGGGAGGTTTAAGGGGGCGGGGGGCAACGGTGCGCGATGTCGCGATTTGGTCTGCGGTGACTGTGGCGCTTTTGGCCAGCGCACCCGTTGCGGCTGCCCCACGCAGCGCCGAAGAGCTGAATGCGCTTGCATCACTGCGCTATCAGGCAGCCCAGACCGAGGTGTTGCAGGTCGCCTGAGTGACACCAAGATCATCGCGCTACGCAATCAGGTCGCACAGTCGGAGGCGGCCTTGGGCGCGGCGCAAGCCAAGCTCAGGACTGCGCAGGCGGCTGCGCGGCAAGACAAGGCTGTCATCGCCCAGCTTCGCACTACCATCGAAAGCCAGCTCGGCACTCTGGCGGCGGAGAAGACTGCTTTCACCGACGAACTGGCCCGACGCGATGCGCAATATGCCAGCGATCTGGCCGCGCTCCAGCTGGCTGGCGAACAATTGCTGGCGACACCGGAAGGCCTTCGGGCGCTTGAACTTTACAATGCCGGTGGGCCGGGCGCCTTCGAAGCGGCCGATCGGGTGCTCGGCGAGATCGAGGGCTATCGCGACCCAGGGGCGCGTGCTCCAGCGCAACTGCGCGACGAACTGGCCCTGGAACTGAGCGACCTGCAAGTGATGCTCTTTAAGCTGGCCTATCTCTGTGACATCGACATGGAGGAGGCTATGACGCGCGGTCAGCAAAAAGCCGACCAGCGCTTCCCTGATCCAACGACTGGCCCGGCGGATCAGCAGGCTTATTGGCAACGCTTTCGAGCCTATCTGGCGCAAAAGCGTTTTGGAATTCGGTGAAATATCTCCTGGCCCTCCCTAACTTGCCCACGTCTTAAAATCTCTTAAGAAAAAATCGCTTGACATCTGCCCCAACCTTCACTAAGATATATTTAATGGATCAAATCGAAGCCTAGGCCTTCTTCGGCCATCATCGGCCGTTCTAGCACTCTTAGCTAGAACGGCTGATGATTCTTTACTAGTATTCCTACTAAAGGTCAGCTACTTATTCATGAACTTCATTTTGAACGGCCGACGTTCTGAAATTCGATGTGTTACTGACTGTACA
>JAAUPH010000248.1 GCA_012035435.1 Sphingopyxis sp.
ATGGCAATGCGCGAAGCCGCTTCGACCGCCGCCGGCCTGATCCGCGCGATCGAAGATGCCCGCGCGGAAGTAGAGGCCTCCGCCGACGTCGCCACCCGCGCCTCGCATCAGGCGGGCGAAGCCGTCGCCATGTCTGAAACCCTGTCGCACCATGCCGAAGCGATCGATTCGATCCTGGGCCTAATCCGCGACATCGCCGGCCAGACCAACCTTCTTGCTCTCAACGCCACAATTGAAGCGGCCCGCGCGGGTGAAAGCGGCCGCGGCTTCGCCGTTGTGGCGCAAGAGGTGAAAAGCCTCGCCAACGAAACCGCGCGCGCGACCGACGATATCGCCGGCAAAATCGCCGCCATTCAACAGGCCACACGCGGCACTGTCGCCGCGAACCAGTCGATCCAGTCGACGATCCATGATGTCCAGAAATCGGCCGAACGCATCCGTGACGCCATGGATGCACAGGCCCAAACGGTCACCAGCATCACCGCCGCCGTCGATGAAACCGCGCTCGCCGCTGACAGCATGTCCTCGACCATCGCCGCGATCCGCAGCGATACCGGTCAGGTTGCGGGCGAAATCGGCAGCCTTGCCGGTGAATTTGCCGCAATGGGCGACCGGCTGAAAAAGCTCGAACTGGCCGCAAGCGAGTTTAGTCGCCGGGTTGCCTGATCGCTTTGGGGGGGCTGACGCGACGCGAGCCGCAGGGCAAGCGCCGCGATCAGCAACGATCCGAAAATCCACCCTTCGGCCAATTTCTCCGGATCATTCCCAAAGGCGCGCGTCGCATAGCTGGCGGTGAAAATGAACCACAGATAGTGCATGCCGGTGCGGTGAATGCGTTTCCACCACACACCCAGCCGCCGCTGCCACCGGTTGGTTGATGTGAACGCCATGACATAGAGGATCGCATAGGCGATCGCGCCGGGGATCAGACTTTGCCACGACCGCGGCGCAAAGACAGTAATGTTGATACCGAGCGCGACCAGATGGATCGTATGCGCGAGCGCAAAGCCAAATCCCCATTGGCGACGGTGGCGCATCAACCCGCGCGTCAGTTCGTTCGGCCACCGCCGCAGCACCGTGGAGGCGAGATAGGCCACCAGAAACAGCGGCATCGCCGCTCGCGCTGTCCAGCGCGCCGCCAGCTTTGCCTGCTCTGCGGCATCACTGCCCACGACCAGCGCCACTGCCACAGCACCGAGCGGCACCAACAGGCCCAGCCACAGCGGCGCATTCCGCCCTATCAACCAAGCTTTCAAGCGCGGCCCGCCGCCGTCAAGCCGGCCCCATCCGGAACGCGCACAGCTTGTTGCCGTCAGGATCGCGGAAATAGGCCGCGTAAAATGCCTGCGGTCCTTCATCCCCGCGCAGCCCCGGCGGACCTTCACAGCTACCGCCCAGCTCAAGCGCCTTGGCGTGCAGCGCATCGACCTGCGCCCGCTCCAGCACCGTCAGTGCCGCCATCTGGCCGTTGCCGCGGTGCATCGGTTCGCCATTATAGGGCCGGGTCACGGCGATGCCGGGCTTGTCCATGCCGACGCCCCACAGCGTAAAACCGCCCAAATCCTCGCCAAACTCCATCAGCCGTTTCGCACCCAGCGTGCCCAGCAAGCCGTCGTAAAATGCCTTGGCCCGCGCCAGATTGTCGGTTCCCAATGTTATATATCCGATCATGATTTGGTTGCTCCTTCGGCTTTGGGTGGCATCGGCGGGGTGAAGTCACCGGGCTTGCATTCGCCCGTGCGCTGACCGGTAAAGCGAATGACCAACTCTCCGGCAGGCTTGCCATCGGGCTTGGTCGCGACCGTCGTCATGGTGAAATCCTGTGAGGTCGTATCATTGGTGCCGCTCGCGCTCATCTTGGCCGATCCGCCATCAGGCGATTTGCAGGTCGCGTCGAAATTGATCGTGCTGCCGCTGATCTTCCGGTCGCCAAAGGTGCATTCGCCGCCTTGCGAGCCCATCCGTTCCAGATTCTTGATCATGTCCTCGGCCGCCGCTGCTTCAGGGGTCAGGCACACCGACACGCCGCCAACCGCGTCCATCATCGCCTGCAACTGTTCTTTCTCGCCTGCCTTCACTTCCGGCCCGGCAAGCTTGATCACCTCGACCTTGGTCGTCCAGCTCCCCGCCTGGCGCTTCACCGGCGCACTATCGCCGCCAAACATCCCGCCCGCATTGTCACTGCATGCCGAAAGCGAAAGCGCCGCCACGCCGATCAGAAAAGCCGAAACCCGCATCACCGAAAACTCCCTCACCCACGCACAGCCGCGCGGTGCTCATCCTGCCGATATTCCCCCCCATGTCCAATCAGAATCGCAGTCCGTGAACAAATCGGCTGCTCAAGACTTCCTCAGCCTAACCCCTTGCCGCATCCCGTTGGAGAGCACATAATAGGAACATGGCCGACCTGATTATCCGTACCAGCCTCGACGAAATCGACCGCAGCGGCGAATTCGTTCCCCACCGCCCTGCCCGCCCCGAAAAGGCTGAGGCGGGCAAAAGATTTGAACTGGTAAGCGATTATCAGCCCGCTGGTGACCAGCCCACGGCGATTACCGAACTTGTCGCGGGCGTGCAGGCGCGGGAGCGCGATCAGGTCCTGCTCGGCGTCACCGGTTCGGGCAAAACCTTCACCATGGCGCAGGTCATTCAGGCGACCCAGCGCCCCGCGCTGATCCTCGCCCCCAACAAAATCCTCGCGGCACAGCTCTATGGCGAGTTCAAGAGCTTTTTCCCCAACAATGCCGTCGAATATTTCGTTAGCTATTATGACTATTACCAGCCCGAGGCCTATGTGCCGCGCAGCGACACCTATATCGAAAAAGAAAGCTCGGTGAACGAAGCGATCGACCGGATGCGCCATTCGGCCACCCGTGCGCTGCTCGAACGCGATGATGTGATCATCGTGGCCTCGGTGTCGTGCCTGTACGGCATCGGCTCGGTCGAAACCTATTCCGCGATGATCTTCGACCTCAAAAAGGGCCAGTCGGTCGACAGCCGCGAAATCATCCGCAAGCTCGTTGCGCTCCAGTATAAACGCAATGATCAAGCCTTCGCGCGCGGCAATTTCCGCGTCCGCGGCGACAGCCTCGAAATCTTTCCCAGCCATTATGAAGACATGGCGTGGCGTGTCGCTTTTTTTGGTGACGAAATTGAGGAGATCACCGAATTTGACCCGCTGACCGGCAAGAAGATCGCCAACCTCAACAGCGTCCGCGTTTATGCCAACAGCCACTATGTCACCCCCGGCCCGACGCTGAAACAGGCGACCGAGGCGATCAAATTCGAACTGGTCGAACGCCTGAAGGAACTGGAGGCCGAAGGGAAATTGCTCGAGCATCAGCGGCTGGAACAGCGCACAAATTTCGATCTCGAAATGATCGCCGCGACCGGCTCTTGTGCGGGCATTGAAAATTACAGCCGCTTCCTCACCGGCCGCCTCCCCGGCGAACCGCCGCCAACCCTGTTCGAATATCTTCCCGACAACGCGCTTTTATTCGTCGATGAAAGCCACCAGACGGTGCCGCAAATCGGTGCGATGTCCAAAGGCGATCACCGCCGCAAGATCACGCTTGCCGAATATGGCTTCCGCCTGCCCAGCTGTATCGACAATCGGCCGTTGCGCTTCGCCGAATGGGATTTGATGCGCCCGCAAACCGTCAGCGTCTCGGCGACCCCGGGCCCGTGGGAGATGGAGCGCGCGCAGGGCGTATTCGCCGAACAGGTCATCCGTCCCACCGGACTCATCGACCCGCCGGTCGAAATCAAGCCCGTCGAGGAACAGGTCGATGACCTCATCAACGAGGCGAAAAAGACCGCGGCGGCAGGATACCGCACGCTCGTCACCACGCTCACCAAACGCATGGCGGAGGATCTGACCGAATTCCTCCACGAAGCCGGTCTCAAGGTCCGCTACATGCACAGCGACGTGGAAACGCTCGAACGCATCGAGATCATCCGCGACCTCCGGCTCGGCGTGTTCGACGTGCTCGTCGGCATCAACCTGCTGCGCGAAGGGCTGGACATCCCCGAATGCGGCCTCGTCGCCATTCTCGACGCTGACAAGGAAGGCTTTCTGCGCAGCGAAACGTCGCTGGTGCAAACCATCGGTCGCGCCGCCCGCAACGTCGATGGCCGCGTCATCCTCTACGCCGACCGCATGACAGGCAGCATGGAACGCGCCATCCGCGAAACCGATCGCCGCCGCGCCAAACAGGTCGCCTATAATGAGGCGCACGGCATCACGCCCGCATCGGTCAAGAAGCAGATCGGCGACATCATCGCGCATGTTGCCAGCAAGGACGGTGTGGTCATTGACCTTGGCGAAGGCAAACCCGACCACATGGTCGGCCACAATTTGCGCGCCTACATCGCCGACCTCGAAAAACAGATGCGCGACGCCGCAGCGAATCTCGAATTTGAAACGGCGGCCCGGTTGCGTGACGAAATCCGCAAGCTGGAAGCGGATGAGCTGGGCATCGGTAGCGGCGAGAGTGCCG
>JAAUPH010000249.1 GCA_012035435.1 Sphingopyxis sp.
GGGCCGGGTGCCCGTCCAAGCAGCGCAACGATGTCCGGGGGGCTTCCAGCCGCAACCCCAAGGGGCGGGCCGATTTTGGCCGAGCGCAGCGTCGCTCGTCGCTCCCTATGCGTCGGCATGGCTCACTCCTCGCTCCTCGCGCTCGGCCAAAATCGGCTCCGTCACGATGCACAAGCTTCTGCTCATCACGCTCTACCGCCCCTGGCTGCGCCAGCGCTTGACCACGCGGTCCAGGATTTCCATTTCGCCGCCGGTTTCTTTCCACAGCTGGCTGAACAGCGGATCGCTCGATGCCGGACGCTTCTCCTCCTCCAGCGTGTCGAGGTACACGCGGATGGGGATGGACACACCCTCGCCGCAGATGATGCATTCGCGGTTGCGCAGCGCAGGAATGCTGTCGATGAAGCCGCGCGCGCCTTCGGGCATCGCGGCCTTCACGAAATGCTGATCGCGTTCGTTGTTCAGGCGCATCGCGATGATGGTGCCGCACTGCGACAACACGCCTTCGGCTAAATCCGACGGCCGCTGGGTGATCAGGCCCAGCGAGACGCCATATTTACGGCCTTCCTTGGCAATTCGTTCCAATATCTTGCGCACCGCCTGCCCGCCGCCGACATCCTTGGCCGGGATATAGCGGTGGGCCTCTTCGCACACGAGCAGGATCGGGCGCTGCGGCTCACCGCGCGACCAGATCGCATAGTCGAACGTGAGGCGCGCGAGCACCGCGACCACGACCGAGGTGATATCGCTCGGCACGCCCGACACATCGACGATCGAGATCGGACGCCCATCGGACGGCAGACGGAAAATCTTCGACACGAACGACGCCATCGTGTCAGCGACCAGCATGCCCGAAAACATGAAGTTATAGCGCGGGTCGGCGCGCATTTCCTCAATCTTCCCTTTGATCCGCATAAACGGCGCAGTCGACGTCGCCTTGTCGAGCTTGCCCATCTCGTTGATCAGGATGTTGAGCAGATCCGACAACAGATACGGTACCGGCGAATCCACGGTCAACTTGGTCATGCCCTCGGCCAGCCGGTTCTTCGACCGCGCAGCGAGCAAACAGCGGGCCAGCACGTCGCAATCGCTTTGCCGCTCCTTGCCCTCCGACGTCACGAACACTTCGCAATGTTCGGCGAAATTCATCATCCAATAGGGCAGCGCCAGATTGTCGACGTCGAACAGCGCGCCCGTGCCCTTGAACGCCGCCGAATATTCGCCGTGCGGATCGATCATAACGATATGACCTTCGGGCGCGGCCTCGCAAATCTTGTGCAGAATGAGCGCGGCGCTGGTCGACTTCCCCGTACCGGTTGAACCGAGCAGCGCGAAATGCTTGCCCAGCATCGGATCGATATACAGCGATCCGCGAATATCCTTGGTCGGATAAACGGTGCCAATTTCGACATGCGGCCGCTCATCGGCGGCATAAATTTGTTTGAGGTCGTTGGTGGTCGCGGCAAACACTTGGCTGCCCGGCACCGGGAACCGCGTCACACCGCGGCGGAAGTTGAAGATGCGCCCGGTCAGTTTTTCTTCATCACCCTCACCCAGAAAATCGACGGTCGCGATGATCAGGCTGTTCTCGCGCGGATGGAGCTGTTCTTCACGGATCGACGCGAGCAGCCACACGGTGCCGACGCGGATCTTGATCTGCGCTCCGACTTGCCCGGCCATGGCGACGGCCTGATCGGTCACAGCGCTCAGCTTCGCGATCTGCTGGGCATCGAGGAGCAATTTGGACGCCGATCCCGAAACCTCGATCACTTCGCCGATCATCAATTCGTCGCGCGAGAAAATCACCTCGCTCGTGGGAGCCGATGGCGTCCCCAACCGGATTTTCTGTGCGGGCACCGCCGCGCCGCCGGTCGGCTGAATTCCCTGTCCCATATCCACGATCGTCATTCCTTTCGATACCTGATTGCCCGAAACTATGGGGTCTGGATGGTAAAGAAATGGCTTACGCTTTGCGGATACACCGATAATTCAGCGCTGTTTGAATATCCGCGAGGCGAGGAATCCCAACCCGACCGAGAGCAGCACCGCGGCGATCCCATAGAGGAAGCCGTTGCGCTGTGCCGCGAGCGCCACAAAGCGTTCAAACCCCGTCTTGCGGATTTCAACGGGCCGCGACGCGACGGCCAGCACCCGCCCGCCCGATATCAGATAGGTTTCAGCGCTATAGGTCCCGACCGGAACGCGCGCGGGAACGGGGATACGCGCGCGGTATAGCACGCCGTCGGTAATCTCAACCGCCGTGCTATCCTCGACAAACAGGCCTAGCCGCCGATACAGATCGACCAGTCCGCGCTCAAACCGGTCAAGCCGTTCGGGCGCGGAAAAGCCCACCGGCGACATTTGCAGATTGGCGAGGCCCAGCTCATAAATCGCCGCCGTGCGTTCATCGATCAGCCGCTCAATCGGCGCCGACGACCCGATCGCGTAGAACCCCGGCGCCGACCGCATCCGGATGCTGTCAGCATTCAGCCACACGCCCACCACCCGCTGCTTTTCGCGCACGATGATCGGGCGCACAGGTCCTTTCAGCACGACGACTATATCGGCGCGGTCGCTTGGCAGACGCTGGCCGGGATAAAGGATCGCGCCAAACAGCAGCAATTCCTCCCCGGCAAAGCTATATTTGATGTCGATGGTCCGGCTCGACACATCAGGGACCAACTTGGGGTCGGCCGCAGCGGCGGGCATGGCCATGGCCACCGCCGCCAATGCCACCAGGGAGCGCACCCAGTTGGACCAGCGCGCGATCATTGCACGGTGTAAATTTCATCGGGCCGAAACCCCAGCCCCAGCGCCATGCGAAACGCGACCAGCAGGACGATCGCGGCCAGCGCGAGCCGCAGCTTTTCCGGCGGCAAAGCCTGTGCAAAGCGC
Organism: Sphingopyxis sp.; assembly: GCA_012035435.1. The sequence goes on from JAAUPH010000249.1 coordinate 2,896, forward strand.
GCGCCGAACTGCGCCCCCACCACCCCGCCGACCAGCAGCAGCGCGGCCAGCACAATGTCCACCGCCCGCGTGGTCACCGAATGGACCAGCGTCGTCGCCATCGTCACGAACAAGATCTGGAACAGCGAGGTGCCGACCACAACCTGCGTCCCCATGCCGAGCAGATAGAGCATTGCAGGCACGAGAATGAACCCGCCGCCGACACCGAGCAACATGGTCATGATGCCCGTCACTATGCCCAGCAGCAGCGGTGCCAGCGGCGAGATATAGAGCCCAGACCGATAGAAACGCCAGCGCAGCGGCAGGCTCGCTACCAACGGATGATGCCGCCGCTTCTTTGCCGGCGGAGGCAACCCAAGCCGCCGCGCCTTCATCGCGCCCCACGCCTCTTTGGCCATGAAACCGCCGACCGTGCCCAGCAGAATGACATAGAGCAGCGCGATGATCGTATCGATCTGACCCCAGGCGCTGAGCAATTCGAACAAGCCGGCGCCGATCAGTGATCCCATCAGGCCGCCCGCCACCAGTACTGCGCCCATCTGCAGATCGACGCCGCCGCGTTCCAAATGCGCCAGCGCGCCCGAAACGCTCGACCCAGTAACCTGCGTCGCCGCCGAGGCCGCTGCCACCGTCGGCGGAATGCCGTAAAATATCAGCAAAGGCGTGGTCAGAAACCCGCCGCCGACACCGAACATGCCCGACAAAAATCCTACCCCGCCGCCCAGCATGATGATGACCAGCACGTTCACCGACAAATTGGCAACTGGTAGGTAAAGATCCATCGGTTCTGCCAGCTGGAGCGCAATGAGACGCGGACGGACGCCCGCTGAGCCTAGCCCTAGACCATTTCGCCGCAAGGTGGAATCGCTGCTTTGCGGGCCTCAAAAATCGGTGGCAACCGTCAATGCAAGACCGCTTCCGGGTTGCGCCATCGCCCGCCACCCGTTCGCGCCAGTCGAGCGCAATGCTGGCCCCTGCTCCCAAGCGCGGTATGTCGACCGCAATCCGCGGCCCCACGTCGATCCGCCGCGCGCCCGGCTGCACCGACCCGGCTGCAACCTGACCCAGCGATAATCTGACCCCGCGCTTTGCTGCAATTTCGCGCTCGACCACCATCAGCGCATCGGCAAAGCCCGCGGTCGGGCCATAGTCGACCAACCCACCCTGCGCATAAGCAGAGAGGCGAAAATTGTGCGGCAAGCGCCGATCATCGACGCCCCCCGCAGCATATAGCAGCGTCGCATCGCGCCCACCGCCATTGATCCCGAACCGCCGTTCAAGATGGACGTCAATCGGCAGCGCGCGCACGGGCCGCGCCGCCAGCCCGACCGCAATATCGCTTTGACCGCGCGGTCCCGGCGTATCAGTCAGCCGCACATAAGCGCGCAGCCGCGCCGCGCGATCAATCTGATATCCAAGCCGCAGCGCACTCTGGCTTCCGCCCAGCGTTGCTGGACCGATTGCGGGCACCGTCGCCTTCGCATCCCGCCAATAAGCCGCAAAGCTGAGCGACCAACGGTCGGCGGCTTGGTCCGGCCAGCGCGGCAAGGCCGGCGATCAGCAGCGTCGCCTTGATGAACTTCTTCATCAGCCACGC
>JAAUPH010000250.1 GCA_012035435.1 Sphingopyxis sp.
GCATGAAGTGGCGATAATTGCCCTTCTCGATCGCCGCCGCCGACACGCCAGACGTCGTGATTTCGCGGTCGACGGGATGATTGTCCTTGTCGAAAATCTGCGCCCCTTCGCGCGCTATGACGACCCAGTCGCCTTCCTCCAGATAGGCAATCTTCTGCGTCAACGGGGCGAGCGCCAGCGCATCCGACCCCAGATAGGTTTCGCCGTCACCATAGCCGACAACCAGCGGCGATCCCAAACGCGCGCCGATCAGGAAATCGGGGAATTGGCGAAACGCAATGGCCAGCGCAAACGCGCCGCGCAGCCGCGGCAACACCGCGCGAACGGCTTCTGCCGGGCTATGCCCCGCCTCGACCTGCTCGCTGACGAGATGCGCGACCACCTCGGTATCGGTCTCGCTCTCGAACGTCTGCCCACGCGCCGTCAGTTCGTCGCGCAGCGGTTTGAAATTCTCGATAATACCATTGTGGACCAGCGCGACTTCGCCGGTCGCATGCGGGTGCGCGTTGCTGGTCGTCGGTGCGCCATGCGTGGCCCAGCGGGTGTGGGCAACGCCGATATTGCCGGGGGCCGGATTGCCAGCAAGTTCTTTCATCAGATTGGCAAGCTTCCCCTCGGCCCGGCGGCGCACGAGCGCATCGCCATCGATGGTGCACACACCCGCTGAGTCATAGCCACGATATTCCATGCGTTTCAGGCCATCGACCAGACGGTCGGCCACAGCTTCCTTGCCCACGATTCCAATAATTCCGCACATGAATTTTATGCTTTCGTTAGAGTATGTAAGGGACGCGGATGCCCGGCATTTCTGCAGGAAAATCCTTGGTGTTGCGGGTGATGAGAACACGCCCGCGAATCTGCGCGGTCGCGAGGATAATCGCATCAGGAGATTTCAACCGCGGGCGCTCACGGCGCAAAGCCGCAGCCCGGTGTGAAATTTCGTCGTCGATTTCATCAAGGCCAAAGCGAGCCAGAAACTCTTCGGCATCGCGGATCATCGCGTCATTACCCTTGGACAGCACCTCGATCCAAGCCATGCGGCTGATCCAGGGCCGTGTACCAAGCGCAACGGATCTCTCGATTTCCGCACGCGCAGGCCGAAATCCAGCCAAAGCATCGATGACGATGTTGGCGTCAAAAGCATAACCGCTCACTTGCGCGCCGGAGATTTGGGCACAGGATATTTACCGGCAATCATATCCAAATAGATTTGCCGCTGCCGGTCATCCTCTTCGTCGAACATATCAGGCGATTCAGCACGAACCTCCTCATAATCATCGTCCCAATAGCGGGTCCATTCGGCACGCCGCTTGCGGTCATATTCGTGCGGATCATAAGCCATGCCGTGCCGGGCCCACAGGCCGAAACCCTTATCAATCCAGCTGGTGTCGTCGCTCAAATTTTCGGGCCGATACGCCAGAACCGCCTCGCGCAAAACCGACGCGCGACTCTGCCCTTTTTCCCGAGCAATGCGGTCAAGGCGCTCAATTTCTTCATCAGGCAGATCGGCGAGGATGCGGGTCATAATGATATATTGATATCATATCATGATATCATGTCAAGGCATTGGTTCGATGCCTACGCAACAACTGCCGCGCGGCTCTCAAGCGCCTCCGCCATCAAGACAAGCGTCTTTTGCCATAAATTGCCAACCGAACGGCGCACCTAGCAGCGCGCCCATAAGCAACGATGCAGTTGCCTTCAGTGCGCTCTTCATTTCCCCGCCTTCTTCCGCCGCATCGCTTCATGGAACCGGTCCGCCCAGCCCGGTTTCACCAACTGCTCCGCGCGAACCATGCGCAGTTCGCCGTCGGCGACGTCGCGCGACACGGCGCTGCCCGCTGCCACAATCGCGTCCGCACCGATTTTCACCGGGGCGATCAGGGCGCTGTTGCTGCCGATGAAGGCGCGTTCGCCGATTTCGGTTTTATATTTGAAATAGCCGTCATAGTTGCAGGTGATGGTGCCTGCGCCGATATTGGCCCCTGCCCCGACTTCGGCATCGCCCAGATAGGTCAGGTGATTGGCCTTGGCGCCCTTATGCAGACGCACCTTTTTCGTTTCGACGAAATTGCCGATCTTGGTCGCTTCATCCAGCACCGTGCCAGGACGCAGCCGCGCGAAGGGGCCAACCTCTGCCCCGCTTGCAATCGTCGCGCCTTCGATATGGCAGTTGGCGCGGATTTTGACATTGTCGGCGATACTCACGCCGGGGCCGAAAAACACATTGGGTTCGATCAGCACGTCGCGGCCGACCACCGTGTCATATGCGAACCATACCGTGTCCGGAGCGATCAGCGTTGCACCGTCGGCGAGCGCAGCCGCCCGGCGCCGCACCTGCCATGCCCCCTCCATCGCGGCAAGTTCGGCGCGGCTGTTGATCCCCGCGACTTCCTCGGCCGCCGTTTCGATCACCACGACGCGGCCACCCTCGGCCAACGCGTTGGTGGCGACGTCGGGCAGATAATATTCGCCCGCCGCATTGTGGTTGGTCACGCCCTCAAGCAGCCGCCACATATCGCGGCTGTGCGCGACGATGACGCCCGAATTGCACAGGTTCACCGCGCGCTCGGCCTCGTTTGCATCCTTATGCTCGACCATCTTGCGCACCGTGCCGTCGGCATCGGCGATAATCCGGCCATAGGCAGCGCTGTCAGCGGGCCGAAAGCCCAGCACCGCGACCATCGCGCCGCCATCAAGACCAGCACAGAGGCGGCCGATTGTTTCAGCTTGCAGGAACGGTACATCGCCGAAACATACCAGCACCAGCCCGTCGAACCCGGCGAGCGCAGCCTTCGCCTGCTGCGCGGCGTGCGCGGTGCCCAGCTGTGGTTCCTGCACCGCCAGATCGGCGCTACCGGCCAACGCGGCCTCCAGCTGCTCGCGCCCGCTACCCACGATCACGACCTTTTTCGAGGGCGCCAGTGCATCAATACTGGCCATCAAATGCATCAGCATCGGCCGCCCCGCGATGGGGTGCAGCACCTTGTGCAGGTCGGATTTCATGCGGGTGCCCTTACCCGCAGCGAGGATGATGGCGGCGATGTTGCTCATGGCCGCGCTCATTAAGCCGCTTTTGTGACAGTTGCTACCCCGCGCCGACGCCGCGACGTCACATCACAACGCAACCATCAACGCACAAACTATTTGTAACTGGCGCAGCGTCGGTTGCGTAATAAGCTGAAACCGAATGGCAGAAGGAGCGCCCCATGATTGATCTCTACACCGCCGCCACCCCCAACGGACATAAAGCCTCGGTCACGCTGGAGGAAATGGGGCTCAATTACATCGTCCACGCGCTCGATTTCAAAACGCAGGAGCAAAAAGCGCCCGAGTTTCTGAAGATTAATCCCAACGGCCGCATTCCCGCAATTGTCGATGATGGTTTCGCCGTCTTCGAATCGGGCGCGATCATGATCTATCTCGCCGAGAAAACCGGCATGCTGATGCCCACCGACGTCCACGGCCGCAGCCGCGTGATCCAGTGGCTGATGTTTCAGATGGGCGGCATCGGCCCGATGATGGGCCAGGCCAATGTTTTTTTCCGTTACTTCCCCGAAAAAATCCAACCCGCTATTGATCGTTATCAGGGCGAAAGCGCACGGCTGTTCGGTGTGCTCGACGGGCAACTGTCGGACAATGAATATCTCGCGGGCGATTACAGCATCGCCGACATCGCCAACTGGTGCTGGGTGCGCATCCACGAATGGAGCGGCGTCGACATTGCGCCCTTCCCGCATTTGCAACGCTGGCTGGACGCGATTGCGGCGCGACCGGCGGCGCAGCGCGGCATCAACATCCCCCCGCGCGCGATGCCGCAGACCGAAGAGGAAAAGGCAAAATTTTCCGAAGAAGCGCGTAAGATGCTGGTGACGAAGGCGGATTAGCCCCAATCACTCCCGTTGGTATCGAGCGAAGTCGAGACACCCATCGGCCTGGCGCCGTGCTCATATCTGTCTCGACTTCGCTCGACACGAACGGCTATTCTGGGGATGAACGGCGCCGCCACTTGACCCACAAATGCCGCGCCAGCATCAGCGGCGGCATGCGCAGCGAGTGCGAGCGGACGTAGAAGGCAAGGCGTGTGAAGGGCCGGGTCGGGCGGCCCCAATCGTCGCGTGCAGTAAGGGCGCGGAGAAACGGACGGTCAGTCAGCTTGAGCCGATCCCACTTGCCATAGAGATGATCCGCCAGCCGCGATGCCCGTGCAACGGCGCGCTCCAACCCATGCGCGCGCGCGCGGGCCGCCAAGGTGTTGCGGTCGTCGATCAGCGCGTCCTGCAAAAGATGAAAATCCCACAGGTTGCGCAGCCCGCCCGCAAGATCGCCATCGGCCATGACGTGCGCCGCGCAGTGGATGAGCATGTCGGTGAGGGAAAGCGTGCAAAGCCCTCCCCTTCAGGGAGGGGTTGGGGTGGGGTTGGTCAGTCGGCACCGCAACTGCGACATACCCAACCCAACCCCTCCCCTGAAGGGGAGGGCTTTGC
>JAAUPH010000251.1 GCA_012035435.1 Sphingopyxis sp.
GCCTGGGCATCGATGAACATCAAGGCCGTCGCGGAGTCCGCAACGCTGGCCTACGCGTCGTGCCGCACGTGCCCGCGGAAGGCGAGCTGTCTGATGCCGCTTCGGCGTTAGACTGGATGCAGGAGATCAACCCGAACGCGCGGGTACCCGTCGATCGGCGACGGACGGGCGTGGTGATGTGGGAGTCCGCCGGCCATCAACCTGTGGCTCGCCGAGAAGTACAAGGACGGCTACAAGGCGCTCTTCGAGCGCACCGACTTCTCCGACAACCGCCCCGAGGACCAGCGTCAGGCCTTGAAGCTCCTCGTCCTCGCGAAGCGGACGGGAAAGCCGAGCGGAGAAGCTCGTGACCGCGCATCGCGCGGCCATCGCGCCGCTCGCCTGGTTCGGACTCTTTGCGGATATTCAGCGGATCGATGCCGACGCGGTGCCGGGCCTCCTGCCCGATCCGGCTAGCGGCTGGCTGGGATCGCCCGAACCCGCGGTCACGCGCCCGGCCTATGACGCGATGATCGCGCGCGTGCTCGACCTTATCGGTGCGGGCGATATGTATCAGGCAAACCTGACCTTTCCCGCGCAGGTGCCGGTCGCGGGCAATCCGCTCGCAATCTATGCCCGGCTGCGCGCGACGGCGCGGGCGGGCTATGGCGGCTTTATCTGGACAGGGACGCAGGCCATCGCCTCGCTCTCGCCTGAGCTTTTCTTTGGTCTGCGCGGCCGCACGGTAATGGCGCGGCCGATGAAGGGCACCGCGCGGCGCGACCCTGATCCTGCCGCCGATGCAGCTCTTGCCGCTGAGCTGGTCAGCGATCCCAAGCAGCGCGCCGAAAATCTGATGATAGTCGATCTGATCCGCAACGATTTGTCGAGGATCGCGGCACCGGGCAGCGTGTGCGTGCCTGAACTGTTCCGGGTCGAGAGCTTTCCAACCATCCATCAGCTGGTGTCCGATGTCGCCGCCGAGCTGCCCGAAGGCGGCGATGCCGTGGATGTGCTCGCCGCCGCCTTCCCGTGCGGGTCGATCACGGGCGCACCCAAGGTGCGGGCGATGGAAGTGATCGCTGAGGTCGAGGCGGACCCGCGCGGGCTCTATACCGGATCGATTGGTTTCATCGAGGCTGGGGGCGATGCGGCATTCAACGTCGCCATCCGTACCTTGGTATTTCCGCAAAGCTCATCCAAGCCCAGCTCCCTCTTGCCCGGCGCGGCAAATCAGGCCACGCTTGGGTTGGGTTCCGGAATCGTAGCCGACAGCGAAGCAGCAGCTGAGTGGCGCGAGTGTCTGGCAAAGGGGGCGTTTGTGACGGCAGCGGGGGGCGGTTTCGATTTGATCGAAACCATGCGGTTTGATCCGGTAGAGGGGATTTGTCGGCTCGATGCGCATTTCACCCGGCTGAAGCACAGCGCCGAACGTTTCGGCTTCCGCTTCGACCGGCACGGCGCGCGCAACAGCCTGCAATCGGCGACCTTTCGGCTGAAAAGCGCGGCGCGCATCCGCCTCCGCCTGTCGCCCGCCGGATCAATCGCGATTGAGGTGACACCGGTCCCCGCCTTTGGCGAGGTGCCTGTGCCCGTCCGCATCGCCCCGCTCAATGTCGCGCCCGACGATTTCCGGTTGCGCCACAAGACGTCGGCGCGCGATTTTTATGACGAGGCTCGCCGCGAAAGCGGGGCGGCCGAAATTGCCTTTGTTAATGCCGAGGGGTTTGTGACCGAGGGCAGCATGACCAATATTTTCGTCGAGCGCGACGGCAAATTGCTGACCCCTCCTGCCGATCTGGGGCTGCTCCCCGGGGTGCTGCGCGGGGAACTGATCGAACGCGGGCAGGCCGTTGAATCGCACCTGCGCGCCGCCGATCTGGAAAACGGATTCTTCATCGGCAACGCGGTGCGCGGACTGGTACCAGCGCAACTGATGGGATAATCGTCCGGCACGCGTCGTTTTTGCAACGACCTCCGGTTGCAGCATGGCGGCGCGCGCGTTAAAGACGCCGCGTCTGTAATTTCCTTACCAAAAAACGATAAAGGATGGCATATATGTCCGCGCCTCACGTCTCCGCTGCCCTGAACCGCATCCAGCCGTCGGCGACGCTCGCGATGACCGCGCGGGTCAGCGCATTGAAGGCACAAGGCGTCGACGTCATCGGGCTGTCCGCGGGTGAGCCCGATTTCGACACACCGGACTTTGTCAAGGAAGCGGCCATTGCCGCAATCCGCAGCGGCCAGACCAAATATACGCTGGTCGATGGTACGGTCGCGCTGAAAGAAGCGATCCGCGGTAAGTTCAAGCGCGATAATGGCCTCGACTATGGGCTTGACCAGATCACGGTCAATGTTGGCGGTAAACATACGTTGTTCAACGCGATCGTTGCAACGGTCGATGCGGGCGATGAAGTGATCATCCCCGCGCCCTATTGGGTCAGCTATCCCGACATCGTGGCCTTCGCAGGCGGCACGCCGGTGGTGATTTCAGCCGGTGCTGCACAATCATACAAAATCACGCCGGAGCAGCTTGATGCCGCAATCACGGCCAAGACCCGCTGGCTGATCCTCAATTCGCCCTCCAACCCGTCGGGCGCGGCCTATTCGTCTGACGAATTGAAGGCTCTGGGGGAGGTGCTGCGGCGCCACCCGCACGTTATGCTGATGACCGACGATATGTATGAGCATGTCTGGTACGCCGATTTTGACTTCGCGACGATCGTTCAGCTTTGCCCCGATCTCTATAATCGCACGCTTACGGTGAACGGCTGTTCCAAGGCCTATGCGATGACCGGCTGGCGCATCGGTTATGCGGGCGGCCCGGCGTGGCTGATCAAGGCGATGGGCAAGCTGCAATCGCAGTCGACGTCGAATCCCTGCTCGATTGCGCAAGCGGCGGCGACTGCCGCTCTGGGCGGGCCGCAGGGCTTCCTGGATGATCGTAATGCAGCCTTTAAAAAGCGCCGCGATATGGTGGTGGCGATGCTGAATGACGCGCCGGGCCTCAGCTGCCCGATGCCCGAAGGCGCCTTTTACGTTTACCCCGACGCCAGCGGCTGCATGGGTAAGAAGACCCCCGATGGAATGTTGATCGACAGCGATGCCAAACTGATTGACTATTTCCTCGACAATGCGCGCGTCGCGGCGGTGCATGGCGAGGCGTTCGGCCTGTTCGCCCGCGTTTCGTGTGTCCTATGCGACGAGCGAAACGATCTTGAAGGACGCCTGCATCCGCATTCAGCAGGCCTGTGCGGGGTTGCGGTAGCTCGCGTAAGAACAATAAGGGACAGTCCCCAATTTTCAGGAGCGCCAGATTCGCCGCATATGGCACCTTGCCGAAAATTGGGGACTGTCCCTTATTGTTCACAAGCCATCGTTGTGACCCCGTTCACTGATGAGCAAGGTAGGGCGGGCCAGCGTGTAACTACCGGCCGGGTTCCCAGCGAACAACGGTCGGACCATTCTCCCCCAAGGCCGCAAAGGCAGCACACATGAAAACGCTCATCGCAAATGACTTGATCCGCAATTTGTCCGCAGGCTTTCTGCTCGGCGCCGCTGGCTTTTTTCTGCTACAAGCGGTGTGATGCATCGTTTCGGATTAATCGCCGCCCTGCTGCTCAGCGCCTGCGCCCCCGCACAGGCCGAAAGCGTCGTCAAGCTGCCCGCCGCAACCTTTGACCCTGCCGTCAACGCAACCCGCGCGACCGCCGTCCTTGCGGGCGGCTGTTTCTGGGGCGTTGAGGGCGTGCTGGAACATGTGAAGGGCGTGATCTCGGTCGAGTCGGGCTATCATGGCGGGGCCAAGGAAACGGCGGTCTATGAGCTGACCAACGATGGCACCACCGGCCATGCCGAAGCGGTCCGCGTGGTCTATGACCCGCGCGTCGTCAGCTATGGCACACTGTTGCACGTGCTGTTTTCGGTGATTGCCGATCCGACGCTAAAGAACCGGCAGGGGCCGGACCATGGCACCCAATATCGCGCGGCGATTGTGCCTATGGATGCGAGCCAGCGCAGCGTTGCCGCCCGCTATTTGGCGCAAATCGGCAAGGGCGGGCATTTCAAACGCCCGATTGTGGTACCGGTAGAGGCCTATAAGGCCTTTTACCGCGCCGAGCCCTATCATCAGGATTTCATGAAGCGCAATCCGCGCCACGGCTATATCCGCAATTGGGATGCCCCCAAGCTGGCGGCGCTGAAACGGCTGTTTCCTGAGTTGGTGGGTACCCGGCCTGCTCCCTAGGGTCAGGGCCCATTAAATGCACGTTCGAGGTTTGAGGCCATTTTGCTCAGGGCTAGGAGGAAAGCCGAAGGGATATGAAGATATCGCAAGGTTTTCCGACGCCGCCATGGGCAAAATGGGTCAAATCCGAAGGACGTCAAAATGGCTTTGATCTCGAAGCGAAATGCCCTTGCAGGACAGAATAACTGCCTGCCTGCGGGACATCTCCCTCCGATATGTTCGCCATTTTGACGCCTCG
>JAAUPH010000252.1 GCA_012035435.1 Sphingopyxis sp.
CGCGGGCCTGCCCTGCCGCAGCATCCGGGCATCCACGGGAGAGCCGCATGCCAGAATTCCGCACCGTAGACGCCGGCGCCTCGCAAATTCGTGTGGCGATTGAAGGCACTGGCCCCCTCGTCCTGATGGTCCACGGCTTCCCCGAAAGCTGGTATTCCTGGCGCCACCAGATCGCCCCCATCGCCGCTGCGGGATTTACAGCCGCCGCCATGGACGTGCGCGGCTATGGCGGCAGCGACAAGCCCTACGCCATTGCCGCCTACAGCCTGTCGGCCCTGGCCAGTGATGTGGCAGCCGTAATTGCCGCGCTGGGCGGCCGTGCTATCCTGTTCGGCCATGATTGGGGCGCACCTATCGTCTGGAACACGGCGCTGCGCATCCGGATGCCGTCGCGGCCGTCGCCGGGCTCAGCGTGCCCTACACGCCGTGGGGGGAAATTCGTTTTCTGGATCTGATGCGCTTGGCTCACGCTGGCAAGTTCTTCTATCAATTCTATTTTCAGGCCGAAGGCGTGGCCGAGGCCGAGCTCGCCGCCGAGCTCGATACCGATGATGCGGTCGCGATCATCGAGGATCTGGAGGCCGAAGACCAACAAGCGGTGCTCGATGCGATGGAGCCCGAGGACCGGGCCGCGATTGTCGATGCGCTGTCCTACCCTGAGGAATCGGCCGGACGGTTGATGCAGCGCGACCTGGTCGCGGTTGCCGAGCATGTGACCGTTGGCGATGTCATCGACCAGCTGCGCGAAGAGGGCGATCTGACCACCGATTTCTGGGAAATCTTCGTGGTCGATCCGCGTCACCAACCGCTCGGCACTTGTCAGCTCAGCTGGATTTTGCGTACCCCGCGCGACGTTGCCATCACCGATGTCATGAAGCGCGAACAGCGCCTGATTCCTGTCGATATGGATCAGGAAGAAGTGGCGCTGATGTTTCAGAAATATGCGCTGATCTCTGCCGCCGTAGTCGATGCGTCAGGCCGGCTGGTGGGCATGATCACCGTCGATGACATCGTGCACATCATTCAGGAAGAAGCCGGTGAGGATATCCTGCGCCTGTCGGGTGCTGGCGACGGCGATATCAACGAACCGATCGCCGAGAGTTACAAGGCGCGCGTGCGGTGGTTGATCGCCAATTTGGGCACTGCGCTTGTGGCATCGTCAATTATCGGATTGTTCGGGGCAGCCATTGAGCAGATGGTGGCGCTGGCCGCGCTGATGCCCATCGTCGCCGGAGTGGGCGGCAATGCCGGGACGCAGACGTTGGCGGTGACCGTGCGCGCACTCGCCACCAATCAGGTGACAGCCTCGAACAGTTGGCGGGCAATCTGGCGCGAGATGCGGATCGCACTACTCAACGGAGTGACGATTGCCGCGATTGCCGGGGTCGTGACCGCGCTGTGGTTTGCCGCTCCGCTACTAGGCGCTGTGATTGCGGCGGCGATGATCGTCAACATATTGGTTGCCGGAATCGCCGGGGTGGCCATTCCGCTGATGCTTGATCATTTTAACCAGGATCCTGCGGTGGCGAGCTCTGTTTTCGTAACGATGATCACCGATTCCATGGGCTTTTTGGCGTTTCTGGGACTTGCGGTGGCGAGCGGCTTGGTCAGCGGCTGAGCCCGTTAACGAAAAAATTTATTCTGCGATGAAACCTCCTTTCGGGTTCGGCGTTATTATCGTTGAGCAGCGCATGCCCCCTAACTCGCGCTGCTCAGCACCATGGGCCCGGCGTTGCATTACCTCCCCCCCCTCAATGCATGCCGGGCCTATTTCTTGACTACAAGGCTGGGCTTCATGACCAAAATCGGCAAAATCATCCTGACCATCGCTGGGGCAGCCGCCTTGGCTGCGTGCAATACGATTGCCGGCATAGGCCGAGACGTTGAATCGGTCGGTGAGACGGTGGAGGATGCGGCGACCTAGGGTCAGGACCCTTAGGCCGCGTCCTCAACCTTTGCTTGGTCGCGGCGGCGCTGGGTAAACCAGATCGCGACCAGCGAGATTTCGTAAAGCAGGATCATCGGTACGGCGAGCAGGAACTGGCTCAGCACATCCGGCGGCGTCGCAACGGCGGCGATCGCAAAGGCGGCGACAATCATGTATCGCCGCGCACCCACCAATTGTTCACGCGTCACAATGCCTGATCGCTCCATGAGCATCAGCAGGATCGGAAGCAGGAAACAGATGCCAAACGCCATCATGAAATGCATGATGAAGGAGAGGTAGCTGCCGGCCGACGGAAGGGCTTCCTGCGAAACGCCGCCAAGATCGAATTGAAAGCTGAGGAGAAAGGTCAACGCCACCGGGACCGCCCCATAATAGGCCGTTGCGGCGCCCAGCGTGAACAACAGCGGAGTCGCCAGCAAAAAGGGCAGCAACGCCCGTTTTTCCTTGGAATAGAGCCCTGGCGCCACGAATTTCCACAGCTGGTTGGCGATCACCGGAAATGCCAGCATCACCGCAGCAAACAACGCGACCTTTATTTCGACAAAAAACGCCTCGAACAGTTGCGTATAGATAAGTTTGGACTGCCCGGCCTTCACCAGCGGCGCGACCAGAAACGTGTAGATGGGTTTGACGAAGTAGAAGCAGACGCCAAAAGCCAGCGCGAGTGCCACCACTGATTTGAGCAAGCGGGAACGCAGCTCGATCAGATGATCGAGCAGCGGCATGCGACTGGCGTCAACCTCTTCTCCGCCGGTGATGGGTGTTTCGGCGGTCATGTCGCCTTGCCGCCGGCCGATGCCGGTGTTTCAGGGCCGCCGGGTGCCGGACGCAGCGCGTCTTCCCCGCCGCTCAAGTCAGGAAGCGGCGCGACGGGAGCAGCGGGAGCAGCATCATCGACGCGGGGATATTGGCGCATGATCTCTTCATTTTGCTGACGCCATTGCTTCTCCAGCTCTTCGAGCTCCGCCTCGCGCATCATCGTGTCGAGACCCGATCGGAAGTGGCGCGCATCCCGCGCGCCTTGCCCATCCATTTGCCGACAAAGCGCATCGCGCGCGGCAGATCCTTGGGCCCGATCACGACCAGCGCGATCAGGCCAACCAGCATCAGCTCGGTGGGCGCAATATCAAACATAGCTCGGCCGCGCCGCGTGCGGCGGATCAGACCGGATCGCGGTCGTTGATCGTCGTGGTCGATGGCGGCGCCGGATCGGGCGCGCGCTGGCCATCAATCTGCTTCGGCGGCACCGGTGCGGCGTCATCTTCCGCCATGCCTTTTTTGAAGCTTTTAATGCCCTTGGCCACATCGCCCATCATGTCGGAAAAACGGCCCTTGCCGAACAGCAGCAGCACGATCACGCCCAACACCAGCCAATGCCAGATGCTAAAACCACCCATTTCAAATCTCCTAGACCGACCGTTTAGGCGTCTTCGCCGTCCTTTACCAGATCGGTGCCATCAATCGAAGCTTCAAGGGCTGCCTCGAACGCCAAATCAACCGGGTCGAGCAGCCCAGCTGCCCGCAAATCGTCAATTCCGGGTAAATCCTTGCGACTGGCGAGGCCAAAATGGGTAAGGAATTCGTCGGTCGTTCTATAAATGAGCGGGCGTCCGGGCACCTCGCGTCGACCAGCGGGCGTGATCCACCGCGCCTCCATCAATACATCCAACGTGCCTTTTGCCGTCTGGACGCCGCGAATCGCTTCAATCTCCGCGCGGCTGACGGGCTCATGATAGGCGATGATTGCCAGCACCTCGGTCGCCGCGCGCGACAGTTTGCGGACCTCGTCCTTTTCGCGGCGAAGCAGATAGGCAAGATCGGAGGGCGTTTGGAAATGCCAATTGCCGCCGCGTTCGACCAGTTCGATGCCGGACCCGGCGTGCCGATCGGCAATGCTGGCCAGCGCGTCGCGCACCGCTGTCAGCGAGGCAGTTCCCTCGCCCAGCCGATCGCCAGCGCGCGCGGCGATTGCGGCGCGTCGGCAGCAAACAGCATCGCTTCGACCGCGCGCTCAACATCGCCAATCATGCTGGAATGCCCCGCAGATACAGCGGCGCAAAGGCCCCGTCCTGCCGCATTTCCACCTTTCCCTGCCGCGCCAGTTCAAGCGCCGCAACAAAGCTTGAGGCCACCGCCGAGCGCCGGAGCGCGCCATCATAATGACCGGGCAGGAACGCCAACAGCTCTGCCCAGTCGAGCCTTATGCCCAGCATGCGTTCAAGATGATGGAGCGCCGCATCGAGCGTGACCACGGGCCGCCGCGCGATCATGTGGACGACCGGTGCGGTCCGCGCCTTCACCTGCCCATAGGCGGCGAGCACATCATAGAGGCTGGCGTCCCAGCGCCGCAGCTTCACCTCGCGCAGGCCTTCGGGAGCGGCGCGAACAAACACATCGCGCCCAATCCGGTCGCGAGCCATCAGCGCGTACGCGTTCACAGGGTGTAAAGAGGATTGGGCTTTAGTAAAGCCAGGAGAGATCGGGCTGAC
>JAAUPH010000253.1 GCA_012035435.1 Sphingopyxis sp.
CGATCACTCGTAGCTCATCGCCCAGGAGCAAAACGCACAAAGGGCCATTTTATCAGCCCCGTTAGCAGTGAGGTGGATGGCGCCAATACGGCAAGCAGCGTCCACAGCCAGGCTGCGCCGGGCAAAAAAGGTCCAGCCGGCAATAAAGAAGGCCAGCAACATGGGTGAAAGCAAGCTGCGGCGCATATTGTCGAAAATTTTCCAGCGATCAATCGGCGCCAGATCGTTGGGAATCGTGGTGACTCCCTGCGCCGGATCCTCATAGGGTACATGCGGGAAGAGCCAGGGCAACAGCTGCCAGTCGCCGCGCACCCATCGGTGCTGGCGCGCTGCCGCGACGGCGTAGCGCGACGGAAATTCTTCGACGACTTCGATATCCGAGACAAGCGTGGCCCGCGCGAAGATGCCCTCGAGCAAATCATGGCTGAGCACGGCGCTTTCGGGAAACTGCCCGCGCAGAGCCGCCTCAAAACTATCAACGTCATAGATGCCCTTTCCGGTGAAAGAGCCTTCCTCAAACAGATCCTGATAAACGTCAGAAACCGCCAGCGCATAAGGATCAAGGCCGTTCGGACCGGAAAAGACGCGCTGGAACAGCGATCCCTCGCTGCCGAAGGGCAGGGACGGCGTAACGCGCGGCTGCAACATGCCGTGGCCTTGAAGGACGAGGCCGGAGCGAGGGTCGAATTCGGGCTGGTTGAGGGGATGCGCCATTTTGCCGACCAACCGGCGGGCTGTGCCGATCGGCATTCGCGTATCGACATCAAGCGTGATGACATAGCGGATATTGGCGGGAACGGTCGGTGCCGCACCGGCTATCGCCATGAAGCTGGTGTCGGTAGCGCCGCGAAGCAGCCGGTTGAGTTCGCGCAGCTTTCCACGCTTGCGTTCCCAGCCGATCCAGCGTTTCTCGCCTTCATTCCAGACGCGTTCACGGTGCAGCAGCAGAAAACGCGGGCCATTTGCCCCTGGACCATAGAGGGCGTTCAGCCGGTCAATGCCAGCGGCTGCCTGATCGAGAAGCTGCTGGTCGTCGTCCAGATGTTCGCTCGGCGCATCGAGCCAGTCGGACATCAGCGCGAAGCTGAAATGCGCGTCGGGATTGCCGAGGTGGTGTTCTTCCAGCCGGTCAATCTGTTCGTCAATGCTGGCGGCGTCCACCAGCAGCGTCGGCATCACGATGATCGTCTTCAGGTCAGCGGTAACGCCGCCGCGCAGCTCAAGCCCCGGCAGCAACCGGCCGCCAACTGAAAGGCTAATGCTGCGATTGACAATCGCGACCGCAATATCGGAGGCCGGCACGATCCCGGCAATCGCAAGCAGCGCCAATGGGGCAAATCCTAGCCCAATTGCCGACATCGCTGCCAACGCCAGCATGAGCAGGGCGATGGTCAGGGCGGCGATCATCGCAATGTAGCTGAGAATGCCGATGTCGGAATACAGGCGGAACAAGGACGTGCCGAATGGTATGCGGCAGCCCAATGTCGCTTCAAGGCTGCGCCTGCCGTGACCGATGAGGTAATAGTCCGGGGTCGCGTTCGCGCAGGGTGACCCCTTTTTCAGCGGCGCTGATGACCTTCGTCGCTACCGCCACCTCGGTCAGCTTGGACTGGCGGGCCAATTCCTCGATCGCGCGGCGGTAATGGTCGCGGCTTTGGAAATCCATTGCACCAAAACCGGTGCTGCTGTCGTCGGCGTGGCGCAGGAC
This sequence comes from Sphingopyxis sp., assembly GCA_012035435.1. The sequence continues at coordinate 1,709 of JAAUPH010000253.1, forward strand.
CGCATCGACAAGGCTGACAGTTTCGAACACTTCGGGCCAGTTCATCATCGAAACCAGGCGCATACTGGTGATGACATTGCGCACCGTGACATCGGTCGCGATGTGCCAATTGACGTCGTCGCGAACGATGCTGTCCATTGTGGACCCGGCCGCGACGAGCCTATCGTTTAGCCAGCGCGATGCCGGTACAACCGCTGCGTCCTGATGACGCAGGCGCTGCGCCAGCTCGACCGCAAAGGCGGACGACCACGGAGCAGCAGCAAGGCAGGCGACAATGGCATCCTCGCTTTGGGGATGACCATCGACCGAGGCGAAAATCTGGCCGGCTAGCGTGTCGGCCGCGCTGGCCGCGACGTGTTGGGCCAGAATGGCTTCGGCAAGACGGCGCAGGTTTTCAACCAGCGTGATCCGCAGCGTGATCGCCAGGGCCCAGAGCTCGCCAATTTCGAGCGGCTGCACGGTCTGATAGGCGTTGACGAAACGAATGATCTTGGTCGCATCGAAGGCGCTGTCGGTATGGGCAACCAGCGCCCATGAGATGCCAAAGACGCGCGGATATCCTTTCAGATGCCCATCGGAAAGCTTGGGCAAACGGCGATAAAAGCCCGGCGGCAGATCATTCCTGATCAACCGCAACTGCTCGTCGACAATGTGGTAATTGTCCAGGAGCCAACTTGCCGCGGGACTGATTGGCTGGCGCGCCGCAACCGTCGCAGCAACCGTGCGATAGGCATCCGCCAAGACCTTGCTGTTGTCGTTCAGTCTGGCAGTCAGCGAGCGGGCGTTTCGCGGGTTTCCGGCGACCGCCTGACTGGAGGCAAGGACCTGAGCGTGGGCTTCCAGCCGCTCGATGCTGAACAATTCGGCGCGAACGGGCGGCTCAGGTGGCGCGAACTCCGGTCCAAGGAAGGATCGAAAAATGGCGGGTCTCAATGAAAGCTCCTCGTTCCAGACGATACCGGAGAGGCGACGGGCTTTCGCTTACGGCCAGCCCGGACCAGAAGCCTTGCGCGCCTGAACCGATCACCGACAGCATCGGAATCTACGCATTGGCATGGCTGGAAGCGGCGAGACGGCCTGGCACAAAATTCCACAATTCGATGACCCGGGTGCCGGGCCGGGAATGGCTGTGGCCAAGGATGCTGATTGACGCTGTGTGCAGTGCGAGATGTTCTGCCTCGACAATATCAAGGCCAATCCAGCGGGCGGCGAGGCTGCAGGCGAACTGACCATGACTGAACAGCGCGATGCTGTTTCCGATTTTGTCGAGCTTGCCGATCACACGGTCGGCGCGGTCGGATATTTCCGCAGGGGATTCGCCGCCGGGGCAACCGTCCCGATAAATCGCCCATCCGGTACGCTCGCGGCGGATATCGACCGAGCGGCGGCCTTCGTATTCGCCATAGTCCCATTCGATAAGATCGGGCTCGATGATTGCGCCGCCTCCATGCCTGCGAGCGTGCAGGTCTGGCGCGCGCGCAACAAGGGGCTGGTCAACACCGCTGAAAAGCGTTCCGGGCTCAAGAATGGCGCAAGAGCTTTCACCTCGTGCTCTCCCGCCGGGGTCAGCGGGATATCGGTGAGCCCGGTGTGCTGGCCTGATAACGACCAAGCCGTCTGACCATGCCGGATGAGGGTTATCGTAGCGAGGCTCATGCTCCGTTTGCCTCCATCGCCGCGCTGTATTGGCCATGGATCGCCGCGTGGCTGCATCGTGCCCGATTCCGGAGCGCCGCCTGCGCCGCCGCGCTATTTTCGGCCTTGCCTTGCCAGATGGCCAATGCCGGCTGCTGCAGCGCGCGGCCAAAGGAGAATACCAGCGGCCAAGGCGGGATAGAGCGATCAAGGCTCCGGCTGGTGTTGATGGCGTTGAGTCGTTCGCACGCGACCGGGCCAGCCTGCCCACCCGACAGGAAGGCGATCCCGGCAACGGCAGCGGGGACGGCACGCAGCAGGCAGTCCAGCGTTGCGGTGGCAATTGCCTCAGCCGAGACCGAACCGGGCCAATCAACGCCGGGCAACACCATGTTTGACTTGAGAATAACAGCCTCAAGAATAACATCTTGCGTGTGCAGAGGGGCAAACAGGCCCTGCAATACGGCTTCGGTGGCTGCCTCACTTCGTGAAAGTGGCAGGTCGCCGGACATGATGAGTTCTGGCTCAACAATCGGAACAAGGCCGCATTCCTGCGCCAGCGCCGCGAACCGCGCCAACGCATGGGCATTGGCATCGATACTGGCGGCGCTGGGCAGGGCCGGACCCAGGTTCAGCACCGCGCGCCATTTCGCAAAGCGAGCGCCCAGGGCAGCATAATGCTGCAAGCGTTCGCGCAGGCCATCTAGACCCTCGGTAACCCTTTCCCCCGTGTGCAGTGCCAACGGCCAGGCCCCGGTATCGACCTTGATGCCGGGAATGATGTAGTTCAGCAGCAGCAGGTCGGGCAGGGGTGTTCCATCGGCCGCAGCTTGGTGAAACGTTTCATCGGCAAGGATGACCCCGCTGATATCTTCATGAAGGCCGGGCGTGGTAACAAGCAGTTCGCGCCAGTCACGGCGCAACGCGTCTGTCGGCGGTATCCCGGCAGCAGCAAGACGCTGATTGGCTGTCGCGATGCTTTCATCCATCGCAAGGATGCCCTTGCCATAGCCGGTCAGGCTCCGCGCGGTTTCAACGATCAGCTTCCAACTCATCCAAAGAAAACGTAGGTGCGGCTTTTCCCTTCGCCCAA
>JAAUPH010000254.1 GCA_012035435.1 Sphingopyxis sp.
GAATTTCTAAACTGAACGAGCCTGCCCCCTTTGCCCCTGTTCTGGTTCGACCTCGACCGGTTCAAGGAGGTCAACGACACGCTGGGTCATCCAGTCGGTGACCGCGTGTTGGTCGAAGTCGCCAACCGGCTGCGCGCCGTGTGCGATCCGGAAATGCTGATTTCGCGGTTCGGCGGCGATGAATTCGTGGTCGCCGCACCGCAGATGTCGCGCGTTGCCGCCGACAGCTTTGGCCGCCTGATCCTGACCGTGCTCAGCCAGCCCTTTCAGGTCGACGGGCACAGTATCGCGATCAGCGCCTCTCTCGGCATCGCGCTCTATCCAGAGGATGGTCAGACCGCGTCGGTCATCATGCAGCAGGCCGACATGGCGCTCTATGCCTCCAAAATGGGGGGCGCAGCCAGCAGAATTTCTTCGATCCGGCGATGGACCAGGAACTTCACCGTCGCCGCGAGCTCGAGGCCGAGCTACGTGGCGCGATCCGTGGCGGCCAGCTCGCGCTGCATTACCAACCGATCATCAATCTGAAGTCCGGGCGGATTGAGGCTTTCGAGGCGCTGGTCCGCTGGCAGCATCCCGAACGCGGCATGCTCAGCCCCGATGAATTTATCGCGATTGCAGAGGCCACCGGCCTCATCATCACCATGGGCAATTGGATTGTGCTGGAGGCATGCCGGACGGCCATGCAATGGCCCGATGACATCAAGGTCGCGGTCAATGTCTCGCCGGTGCAGATGCAGGCGCCCGGCGCCGCGCTCGGCTTCCTCAACGCGCTTAAGGTATCGGGACTGGCGGCCGATCGGCTCGACCTGGAAATCACTGAGAATGTCTTTGCCGGCAAGACCGAACATGTTGTCGAATTTGTCCGGCTGATCCGCAACGCCGGCATCGGTCTGACGCTCGACGATTTCGGCACCGGCTATTCCTCGCTATCCTATATCCGTGAGTTTGACTTCTCCAAGATCAAGGTCGACCGCAGCTTCGTGAGCGGGCTTGAAGACGGCGACAGAGCCAGCGCAGTGGTCGAGGCCGTAGCCTATCTCGCCAACCGGCTGGGCATGCCCGTAGTGGCCGAAGGGATCGAGACGGCCGCCGACGCCGCGCGTGTCCGCAAGCTTGGCTGTACCCATGGTCAGGGTTATTTGTTCAGCCGCGGTGTGCCCGCGCGCGATCTGCCCGCACTGCTTGATCAACCGGCCGCCGCAAGACGCGTTGCCTGACCATCTTCGGCGTCGGCCAACTGGTACTGTCGCTGGCGATTAACGATCCAGCGCATCATCTTAAGGTCCGCGTCGCTCAGCTTTAGTGCGGTGTCGGCCCATTCAGTGACAATGGCGACCAGTTCGTCGAGCGTGATCGGTTTCGCCATCCGCATCGCTCGGTTTGACCCGATATGCCCGGCCAGTCGGCGGCGCTGCTTGCTGATATAATCGCGCACGGCGGCCATGCCTTCGCCCGGTTCGGCCAGCACATGAACAAGGCCCAGCGCGTGCAGCTGTTCGGCGGTGTAATCCTCGCCCGACTGGATCATTCGTTCGGCCATTGCCGATCCAACCTTGCGCGACAATATGGCGTGCGCGCCCATGCCGGGGAACAGGTTGAACTTAATTTCCGGCAGGCCGAACTTGACCCCGCGTTCGGCGATGATGACGTTGAACGACATCAGCGCTTCCCAGCCGCCACCCAATGCCTCGCCCTGCACCAGACCGATGGTCACCATCGGCAGGTCGAGGCAAGCCATGTTGCGATGCAGAATTTCGACGCAGGCCCGACCATAACGGATCAGCCCCGCGCGGTCGCCCGCACGGATCAGCTGACCGAACAGATCAAGATCGCCGCCATAACAAAACACCCCCGGCACCCGTGATCCGAGTACCAGAAAGTCGAGCGGCACGCCGGTCGGACCAAAGGCCGTCGCGATATCTTCTTGCCACATGGTGAAATCGGACAGCATCGCCGGATTGAAACTCGGCCGCCCGTGGGCCGCATAAAGGTCCACAGCGTCGCCGCGCCCTCTTCATAATGGCAATCGAGCTGGCTTAAATTGAACAGACGCTCGGGCAGAGCGAGGCGCTGGCGCGCGGCGTCAAACGCGATTCTGTCCACTTCGATCCCGGGCAGTACGCGGTGCGACCCGGTGCCCAGGTTGATCGGCTGTGCCGTCATTGTTGCCCCCCACGTTGGACATGCTTAACAATTTGCTAAGCATGACGTTGGTGGCGCGATTGGCAACTTAGTATTTCCCTCATTTGCGACAAGCTGCGTCCATTTGCGCTTCACTGTGACCCATATGCCGCAAAATGCCCTGAAATCGGACAGTTTCTGGCAAAAATGTGACGAAATGGGGCGCCGCAAATCACCCGCTCTGACGCAACCGCCGGTGAATCAGCCCCCATGCCAGCGCACCCGCTGCTGCGGCCACCAGCGCAACCGGGCGCAGTTCGGCCCACACCGCCGATGCCGGCATCGCCTTTAGGAACAGCCCCTCGACCACAGCCAGAATATGGCTCGCGGGATTGGCCCAAGCGACCGATTGCAGCCAGCCAGGCATGTTATCGACGGGCGAGGCATAGCCCGACAACAGGATGATCGGGATGGTCGCGAGGAACATGCCAAGGAACGCCTGCTGCTGATTGCGTGCCAGCACCGAGATTGCCACCCCCATCGCTCCCAGCGCCAGGAAATAGAGCATGAGCGACAGATAGAGCAGCCCCATCGACCCCGTCAGCGGCACCGCATAAACCAGGGGGATGAAAATCACGAAAAAGGTCGCGGTCGCCATTCCCACCACGAACGCGGGGGTGAGCTTGCCGATCAGCACCTGCCATGACGCAAGCGGCAACACGATCAGCTGTTCGATGGTCCCGAACTCGCGTTCGCGCGCGACCGACTGGCACGACACCGACATCACCTGCACCGCGCCAATGACGACGATCAGGCTGGGCATGGTGAACCACAAATAGATGAGATTGGGGTTGAACCAGTGCGTCGTCGCCACCGCGACCAGCGCCGTGGTTCCTGCCGTCGCGGTCAGCCGTGCACCCTGCTGCCGCGCAATTTCATCGAGATAGCCTGCGACAATCTGTGCCGCGTTGGCGCGTCGCCCGTCGAGCAGCACGAGCAGCTCGGCCCCATCGCTGCGCGCGATGCGGTCATCGATCCCGTCATTGATGAGTACCCCGCCCATCACCGCCTGCACATCTATGGCATCGCGAAGCGCATCGGCATTAGGATAGCGTTTAACCTCGTCGAACCATGGGCTCGCGTCAACTGCTGCGACAAAGGCCTGCGTTGCGGCGCCATTGTCGCGCGTGACGATGCCGATGTCGACGTTGCGCACCTCCAGCGTGGTTGCCAGCCCGAACAGCAGCAACTGCACCACCGGCGAAAAGATCAGCGTGGTCCGGGCTTTCTTGTCACGCAGCACAACGCGCAATTCTTTCATCATTACCGCGATGAGCCGCGTCAGGCTGCCGCCCGCCCTGCTCATGCGATGCTCTTTTGGGTCGTTTTGACCGCGCGCCAGAAAAAGAATATCCCGAACCCCGTCAACGCCGCCATATTGGGCAGGACCAGCCCCCAAATATCACCCGCCAGAAATAGCGATTCAAGCGGCGGGATCAGATAGCGGGCAGGCACCAACCAGGTCAGCCACTGGATCACGGTCGGCATCGAACTAATCTCGAACAAAAAACCGGACAACAGCAATGACGGCAGAAAGCCCGACAGCAAAGCATATTGCGTCGACACAAACTGGCTCTTCGCCGCAGCCGAAATCAAAAGCCCCTGCCCCAGCGTCGCAAACAAAAAGGCCGCGGCCAGCCCCATCAGCGCAAATAGCGACCCGCGGAGCGGAAGCTCATAAATCCCCACCGCGACCAACACGCACAGGCTCATCGAACCCAGCCCCAAGAGGAAATAGGGCGTCACCTTCGCCACGATCATCTCCGCCACCGACAGCCGCGTCGCGAGCAGCGCTTCCATCGTCGAACGCTCCCACTCGCGCGCAACCACCAGCGCAGTCAGCATCGACCCGATCATCGCCATCACAATGGCAATTGCACCCGGCACGAGGAAATAGCGGCTCTTGAGCGTCGCATTGTAAATATAGTGCGGCACAATCCGCAGCGGCGCCGCCGCCTCCACGCCCCGCGTCCGCGCCTCGTCCGCCACCCATTGCCGCACCAGCCCGCGCGCATGCCCATCGGCGAAAGCGGCCGTATTGGGCACGGACCCGTCGGTGATCAACTGCACCGCCGCCGCCTGGCCACGCGCCATTTGGCGCGAAAAATCCTGCGGGATCACGATGATCGCGCGGACCCGCCCCGCCACCAGCGCCTCACCGCGCACCGCTCACCGATGCGGCTAGGTTCGATCCGGAACGACGCGC
>JAAUPH010000255.1 GCA_012035435.1 Sphingopyxis sp.
CGCCCAATATGTGGATTAGAGCGTGATGAGCAGAAGTTTGTGCATCGTGACGGAGCCGATTTTGCCGAGCGCGAGGAGCGAGGAGTGAGCCATGCCGCAGATAGGGAGCGACGAGCGACACTGCGCTCGGCCAAAATCGGCCCGCCCCTTGGGGTTGCGGCTGGAAGCCCCCCGGACATCGTTGCGCTGCTTGGACGGGCACCCAGCCCGCCCAGCGCACCGCGCCTTGCCGGGACGCTTCGAGCCGCAATCACGGTGCACAAACTTCTTCTCATCACGCTCTAATTGCGCCGCGCGCGATCCCGCGCCGTTTCAACCCGCGCCTCCACATCGCGGGCCAGCCCGGCAAGCTGCGGCAGCAGTTCGGCCATAGCCCCGGCCATGGCGCCCATAATCCGGGTGCCGCCGCGAATATCTTCGTCCAGATTGTCCTGAAAGTCCGGATTGTCCCGTGACGCCATGTCGGCGACGGTCATATCCGGATCAACCTCGCGCGTGCGGCCATCGGGGTCGGCTTTCGCTACCGCATTGACGACGCCGCCGATGCGCATCTCCATCATCGCCGCGGCCATGGCGCTGAGCGCGGCGGCAAGCGTGTCCTGCGCGCGCGGATCTTGCAGCTGACGAGCGACGGCGAGGGCATCATCGTCGACATCCTGCGCCAGGGCAGGAGCGGGCAGCGCAAGTGCGATCAGCGGCAGGGCGAACAGGGCACGGGACATGGATTTTGGTCCTCTAAAACAAGGCTGCCCGCCGAGACTGCCCGGCGGCGCGGCGCAGGATGTAGCGGCCCGCGGCTTTCGCTGGGCTGAACGCGCCGTTGTCTATTCGGCAGCCTCAACCGCCTCCGCATCGCTGAGCGGATGGGCCAGTCGCGACAGCATTTCCTTGGGGCACACTTGCCAGAAACGACCCTGCCAGCGGTCCCAGTCGGCCAATATCTCCGCCGCCCATTTGCTGCTCGTCGCATGCGCATGCTCGGCAATCAGGCCGCGCAGTTCATCCTCCCAATGCGCGCTGTCGAGCCGTTGCCACACGATGCTGTCGGCATTGGCGCGGCGCGCGAAGCTGTCATCGGTGTCGAGGACAAAGGCCATGCCGCCCGTCATCCCGGCCCCAAAGTTCGATCCCACGGGCCCCAGAATCACCGCGGTGCCCCCGGTCATATATTCGCAGCCGTTCGACCCGCATCCCTCCACGACCACGCGCGCGCCCGAATTGCGCACCGCAAAGCGTTCGCCCGCTTGGCCTGCCGCGAGCAAAGTACCCGCAGTGGCACCATAGAGCACGGTGTTGCCGATGATTGTATTATGCTGGCTTTCCAGCGGGCTCGACACCGTCGGCCGCACGATGATGCGCCCGCCCGACAACCCCTTGCCGACATAATCATTGGCATCGCCGAACACTTCAAGCGTGATGCCCCGGCACAGAAAGGCGCCGAGCGACTGGCCCGCCGTGCCGCGCAGCCGGACATGGACATGATCATTCTCCAGTGCGCGCATCCCGAATTTCTCGGTAATCTCCGCCGACAGCCTGGTGCCGACCGCGCGGTGGGTGTTGCGGACGTTATAGGTCAGCTGCATCCGCTCGCCCCGCTCGAACAGGGGGACGGCGTCGGCCAGGATCTGCGCGTCGAGGCTATCGGGCACCGGATTCCGGTGGCCGGGGGTCGAACGGCGCTTGTCCTCGGGCGCGTCAACCTTGGCGAGTACGGGGTTAAGGTCGAGATCGTCGAGATGTTCGGCCCCGCGACTGACCTGCCGCAGCAATTCGGTGCGCCCGATGACTTCGTCGAGACTGCGGCAGCCCAGCCGCGCCAGGATTTCGCGCACTTCCTCGGCGATGAAGGTCATCAGATTGATGACTTTCTCGGGCGATCCGGTGAACTTCTGGCGCAGCGCGGCATCCTGCGTGCACACCCCGACGGGGCAGGTGTTGCTGTGGCACTGGCGCACCATGATACAGCCCATCGCGACCAGACTCAGTGTCCCGATCCCATACTCTTCCGCGCCCAAAATTGCCGCGATGACGATATCGCGCCCGGTTTTGAGGCCGCCGTCGGTGCGCAGCCGGATACGGTGGCGCAAGCCGTTGAGCAGCAGCACCTGATTGACTTCGCTCAGTCCCATTTCCCACGGAGTGCCGGCATATTTGATGCTGGTCTGGGGCGAAGCGCCGGTGCCGCCAGTGTTGCCGGACACGAGGATGACGTCGGCGTGTGCCTTCGCCACGCCTGCGGCAACCGTGCCGATGCCCGCCGAGCTGACCAGTTTCACACACACCCGCGCGCGCGGGTTAATCTGTTTCAGGTCATAGATGAGCTGAGCAAGATCCTCGATCGAGTAAATATCATGATGCGGCGGGGGCGAGATCAGCATCACGCCGGGCGTCGAATGGCGGAGTTTTGCGATAAACTCGGTCACCTTGAAACCAGGCAGCTGGCCGCCCTCGCCGGGCTTGGCACCCTGCGCGACCTTGATCTCAATTTCCTCGCAATTGCCCAGATATTCGGCGGTCACGCCAAAGCGGCCGCTCGCGATCTGTTTGATATTGCTGTTGGCATTGTTGCCGCGCGCGTCGGGTTTAAAGCGGACTGGGTCTTCGCCGCCTTCGCCTGACACCGCCTTGGCGCCGATGCGATTCATCGCGATGGCCAGCGTTTCATGCGCCTCCGGCGACAGCGCGCCGAGCGACATGCCAGGGGTTACGAAGCGTTTGCGGATTTCGGTGATCGCCTCGACGCTGTCGAGAGGCACACCATCGCCCTGAAAATTGAATTCGAGCAAATCGCGCAGATAGATTGGCGGCAGGTCGGCCACGCCGCGCGAAAATTGGAGGTAGGTCGAATAGCTGTCGGTCGCGACGCCGATTGCAGTAGATGCATCAGCTGCGCCGAATAGGCATGCGCCTCGCCCCCCGCACGCTGGCGGTAGAATCCGCCGACAGGCAGCGTGGTGACACGCGCATCGAACGCTGCGTCATGCTTTTCGGCCGCGTTGATAAATAGCGATTGATAGCCCTCGCCCGAAATCTTCGCGGGCATGCCGGGAAAGAGATCGGCGACGAGCGCGCGCGACAGGCCGACGGCCTCGAAATTATAGCCGCCGCGATAGGAGGAGATGACCGCAATCCCCATTTTGGCCATGATCTTCAGCAAGCCCTCGTCGACTGCCTTGCGGTAATTTTTGCGGCAATCCTCCAAGCTCAATTTGCCCGCCAGTCCGCGCGCATGGCGATCGGCAATCGCCGCTTCGGCGAGGTAGGCGTGGACCGTGGTCGCACCAACGCCGATCAGCACGGCGAACGCATGGGTGTCGAGCACTTCGGCCGAGCGCACATTGATCGAGGCAAAACTGCGCAGCCCCTTGCGCACCAAATGGGTGTGGACGGCGGCGGCGGCGAGCACCATGGCGACGCCGACGCGGTCTTCGCCGATTTTTTCGTCGGACAGGAACAGTTCGCTGCGCCCGGCGCGGACAGCGGCTTCGGCTTCGCTGCGGATGTTGAAAGCGAGGGCGTCGGCTTCTTTTCCGGCGCGCGCCGCGCGGCGAGGTGCGGATCGACACGCTGCGCCCATTGCAAGCCTTCGACGCGGGCGGCCGCGCGCGACACGTTCCTCGCGGCGTGCTGCGGCTTCGTTGCGGAGGGCAAGGAGCTGGACTTCGAGAGCCGCATGGTTTTTTGAAGCGCTTGGAGCTTTGCGATGCGGGCCTGCTGTTGCCGGATGGCGTTGTGCTGGCGCCAGCCGATCACGCTCAGCACCAGGACGGCGCAAATCAGGCTCCGCAAGCCTGCTCGGGTAAGGTGGGGACGCTGCATGGGGAATCGTGAGCTTCGGCGAACTCTCCCGAGCCTGGGGACGGTCGAGCGCACGTCAACGACGGCAGGGGCGAGGGTGTTGAACGGCTGAATCGATCCGCGCTGCCAACATGGGCTGGGAGCCCGTGCTTGGACGAAGCCTTCGAGGCGCGGGCCGACGCCGTCTACGGCTCGGCCGAGCCAGCAAGGCCCTGAAGCATCGCCACCGCCTCGCCGCCGCTCATCTCATCGACATCGGTCATGGCGGCGCGGGTTTTATCATCATAGTCGTCGCCCAGCTCGCGCCGGGTCTCCTCGACGTGAGCCGGGAGCCACGGGAGCATCGCCTTCAGGGCATGCGCCTCGAGCAGGTCGTGGTAGGTGCGCCGCTGGGCCTCGACGAACGCCTTGAACAGCGACTGGGCGACCCAGGGATTCGCGCGATACACGTCGCGGCGCACGACGACGGTGTGCATGATCGGGAAGATCCGGGTGCGCCGGTAGTACTCGCGCTCGGCCTCGACGTAGTTCTCGAACAGCCGCCGCACGTCCCGCGGCCGCGACG